>CAIYKK010000236.1 GCA_903926695.1 uncultured Burkholderiales bacterium | reverse complement strand
GCTTTCGTCACGCTGAAAGACTGGGACGAGCGCAAGCAGCCCGGCCAGCAGGCTGACGCGCTGGCGAAACGCGCTTTTGGCGCGCTGTCCGGGATTCGTGATGCCTTCATTTACCCGCTCAGTCCGCCACCGATTCCTGAATTGGGCAACGCCAGCGGCTTTTCCTTCCGGCTGCAGGACCGCGCCGGTGCGGGCAGCGAGGCGCTTTTGGCAGCGCGCAACCAGATGCTCGGCATGGCGAGCAAAAACCCGGTGCTGACGCAGGTGCGCCCGGATGGCCTGGAAGACGCGTCGCAGCTCCAGCTCGACATTGACCGCGACAAAGCCAACGCGCTGGGCGTGAGCTTTGACGCGATCAACGCCGCGCTGTCCACCGCGCTGGGTTCGAGCTACGTCAACGACTTCCCGAACCAGGGCCGCTTGCAGCGTGTCGTGGTGCAGGCCGACGCACCAGCGCGCATGCAGCCGGAAGACTTGCTCAAGCTCAACGCCAGCAACGCGCAAGGCCAGCCGGTGCCGCTGTCGGCGTTTGCCAGCACGCGCTGGGTGAAAGGCGCGATGCAGACGGTGCGCTACAACGGCTATCCGGCCATGCGTATCAGCGGCTCGGCGGCACCCGGCTACAGCACCGGCACGGCGATGGCCGAGATGGAAAAAATGGCCGCCCAACTGCCGCAAGGCTTCGGCTTTGAGTGGACTGGCCAGTCGCGTGAAGAAAAACTCGCCGGTTCGCAGGCGATGATTCTGTATGGCTTTGCGGTGCTGGCAGTGTTTCTGTGCCTGGCCGCGCTGTATGAAAGCTGGTCGATTCCGATGGCGGTGATTCTGGTCGTGCCGCTGGGCGTGGTCGGTGTGCTGCTGGCGACCTTGCTGCGCAGCTATGCCAACGACGTGTATTTCCAGGTGGGCTTGATCACCATCATCGGCCTGTCGGCGAAGAACGCGATTTTGATTATCGAGTTTGCCAAAGAGCTGCAGGCGCAGGGCAAAAGCGTGGTTGAGGCGGCGCTGACGGCGGCGCATCTGCGTTTCCGGCCCATCATCATGACTTCGATGGCGTTCATGCTGGGCGTGTTGCCGTTGGCCATTGCCACGGGCGCGAGTTCGGCCAGCCAGCGCGCCATCGGCACGGGCGTGATTGGCGGGATGATTACCGGCACGGTGCTGGCGGTGTTTTTTGTGCCGATTTTCTTTGTCGTGATCCGGGGCTTTTTCCATGACAGCGAGCGCCAGCAACAGCTTTACGCGGAACACCACCCGAAATCGGCAGAAGCTGGCCGCCATGACTAAACGCATTGAAAGCACGACCATGACGACAACCCGACTTTTCTCCTTGCTGGCCGTGAGCGCGGCGGTGCTACTGGCCAGCGGCTGCTCGATGATTCCGGCGTATCAGCGGCCTGCCGCACCGGTCTCTAGCAGCTTTCCGAGTTACGCCAGCGTTGCTCCGGCGCCTGTGTCCGCGACGGCTGCGCCTGCCACGCCCGCCGCCGCTTCTGCCAGAACTGCGCCATTGGCCACGCCGCTCGCTGCTGTTGCCAATGCCGCGCCCGCTGCCAGCGTCGCCTGGCAGGACTTTTTTGCCGATGCCAAGCTCAAGCGTTTGATTGAACTGGCATTGGTCAATAACCGCGACCTGCGCGTGGCCGTGCTCAACATCGAGCAGGCGAGGGCGCAATTCCAAGTCAAGCGCGCCGACCAGTTGCCGACGATCAGCGGCGCGTTCACCGGCTCGCGCACGCCCAAGTCCGAGGGCGGCATCAGCAGCCTGTACAACGTCGGCCTGACGGCGACCGCCTATGAGCTGGACTTGTTTGGCCGCGTCAGCAGCCTCAAAGAAACGGCGCTGAACCAATACCTCGCCACCGAAGAAGCCCGCAAAAGCGCGCAAATCAGCCTGATTGCCGCCGTCGCCAACAGCTACTTGAGCCTGCTGGCCGACGACGAGCTGCTCGCTATCACACGCCAGACGCTGGCGACCCGCGAGGAGTCGGTCAAGCTGAGCAAATTGCGCTTTGACCACGGCGTGGCCTCCGAACTGGACTACCGGGCGGCGCAATCGCTGCTGGAAGCGGCCCGCGTGGCCAACGCCCAGCAGCAGCGCCAGCGCGCCCTGGACGAAAACGCCCTCACGCTGCTGGTCGGCCAGCCGCTGGCGGGCGAGTTGCCTGCTGCCGACGCGTCGGCGCTGACGCAGACGCGCTGGCTGGCCGATGTGCCCGCCGGGCTGCCGTCCGATTTGCTGACCAACCGCCCCGACATCCGCCAGGCCGAGCAACAGCTGCTGGCCGCCAACGCCAATATCGGCGCGGCGCGGGCGGCGTTCTTCCCGAAAATTGCGCTGACGGTGGGCGCGGGCAGCGCGAGCAGCCATTTGTCCGGCTTATTAAAAACCGGCTCGTGGGGCTGGACGCTGGCACCGCAACTGCTGCTGCCGATTTTTGACGCGGGCCGCAACAGCGCCAATCTGGATTCGGCCAAGGCGGGCCGCGACATTGCCGTCGCCCAGTACGAAAAAGCCATCCAGACGGCGTTCCGCGAAGTAGCCGACGCGCTGGCCAGTCGCACGACGCTGGTCGAGCAGCTCAACGCCCAGCAGGCCCAGGCCGACGCCGAGGCGGCGCGCTTCAAGCTGTCCGACCTGCGCTACCGGAACGGCGTGGCGAGCCAGCTTGATTTATTGGACGCCCAGCGCTCGCTGTTCAGCGCGCAGCAAGCCGTGGTGCAGACCCGGCTGGCGCAGTTGCAGAGCCAGGTGGGGGTTTATAGGACGTTGGGCGGGGGCTGGAAGGAGCCGGGCCAGGTCACAGGTTCTGCCAAGCCTTGATTGGATGGGATGGGATGATGAATTTTGATGGGGATTCGGATACACTGTAGGTTTTAGTAACTAATGTTAGTGTTGAATGGAGAAGCTAAAGGCGTTGCGCTTCGGTTTTGAATTTGCCATAGAACATGAGAATTATTTATGAATCTACTAAACATTTTTGATCTGGTTTCTGAGAGAGGTTCAGATGAGGTCAGATCTGGACAGGCAAAAGTCTATGCACATACCGCTGAAATAGGCGACACAGTCATTTCGATTTTCAACATTGGCTCAATTCGACTTATTGAGCTTAAAAAGAAAGAAAATATAACATGGGTGGGGTTGGTGATTGCTATCGCGGGGATTTTGACTTCATTCTATTTGTCAGCAGGCTTAGGGGTAATTATGATTATTGTGGGGGTGTCTTTTGCAATATGGAATTACCGTAGGAAGCTTGAGATATATCTTTCGATTGGAACATCAGACGGACGCAGCACGGTTATTGTGTCTAAGGACCGTAGTTTTTTGGTAGAGGTTCGTAAATTTTTTCTGGAAAAAATTGACACCCGTAATGAAAATACTGCTGTTATTAACATTTCCAATAGTCGATTGGAGGGTGTTATTGCTATAGGTGCGAATTCAAATGCTGAGCGAAAAGAATGTGTAACACAGGAGATGTAAAAGTGGGCGATATTAATATTAGTGGTACTATCACAGGAGTTAATGCGATTGGTGATAATGCCAAGGCTGAAAGTAAGCAAATTTATATTGGTGGTGAGTTGTCTGAGGTAAAGCGTCAGATAGAAATTTTGCGTAAAGAGCTAATAAAAACCGCAGAAACAACAGATGATTATGCTGTAATTGTTGAAGTGGGTAAGGCGGGGCGGGCTGCTGATGAAGGAAATAAGTCTAAAATGTTGGAGTATTTAAAGCGGGGTGGGGGTAAGGCTTTGGAGGTCGCAGAAAAGATAGGTGTTGATTTGGTAACGGGACTGCTCAAAAGCTCCTTGG
>CAIYKK010000235.1 GCA_903926695.1 uncultured Burkholderiales bacterium | reverse complement strand
GGTGACAAAGTTGACAGCAACAAGCTGTACGCCTTGCCTGATGCCATCGGTCTGGTGAAAGAGTTCGCCGTTGCCAAGTTCGATGAATCCATCGACGTAGCCGTGCAGCTCGGCATTGATGCCAAGAAATCTGACCAGGTCGTTCGCGGTGCTGTCGTGATGCCTAACGGCACCGGCAAGACCAAGCGCGTCGCTGTGTTCGCCCAAGGCGCCAAGGCTGAAGAAGCCCGCGCCGCTGGCGCCGACATCGTCGGCATGGACGATCTGGCTGCCGACATCAAGGCTGGCAAGATGGACTTCGACGTGGTGATCGCTTCCCCCGATGCGATGCGCATCGTCGGTACGCTGGGCCAGATCCTCGGCCCACGCGGCCTGATGCCTAACCCGAAGGTTGGCACCGTGACGCCTGATGTCGCCACTGCTGTGCGCAACGCCAAGGCTGGCCAGGTCCAGTTCCGCGTTGACAAGGCCGGTATCGTGCATGGCACGATTGGCCGTCGCTCGTTCGACACTGAAAAGCTGCAAGGCAATCTGGCTGCATTGATCGATGCGCTGGTCAAGGCTAAACCTGCTACCAGCAAGGGCGTGTACCTGAAGAAAGTCGCTGTTTCGTCAACGATGGGTGTGGGCGTTCGCGTCGATACGCAAACCATCGCCGCGTAACTGCAAAAATTTGAACAGCCCGCAGGGCTGTTCGATGTGGTGGGCTGCCGGGGTTCGCTCCGGCAGGTCATCCAGGACCGTTGGTGTGCCAGCCTGAATGAAAATTTCAGCCCGGCGCTTAATCGCAAGACAGCCAACGCAGATGGCGGTCCCGCTGCTTGAATGGTTTTGAAAAGAATCTGAAAACAGTTGGTCGCTGAACATGAGCGTGTCCCAGGGCGAGCGCGCAAGCGCCAAGTCCGATGACACATTTTTAAGGAGTAGACCTTGAGTCTCAATCGCAGTGAGAAACAAGCCGTCATTGATGAAGTGACAGGCCTCGCCGCTAAAGCTCAAACGCTCGTGATAGCGGAATACCGTGGCATCACGGTCGCTGACATGACCAAGCTGCGCAGCCAAGCCCGCGACAAAGGCGTGACCCTGAGTGTTCTGAAGAACACCCTGGCTCGCCGCGCCGTGGCTGGAAGCGCATTTGAAGTCGTGTCCGACCAGATGACCGGTCCGCTGATCTACGGCTTTTCCATCGATGCTGTCGCCGCTGCCAAGGTAGTGGCCGACTTCGCGAAAACCAACGACAAGCTGGTGATTCGTGCAGGTGCATTCGGTGGCAAGGTCCTGGACGTGAACGGCGTGAAGCAACTGGCCAACATTCCTTCCAAGGAAGTGTTGCTGGCCCAGTTGTGTGGCTTGCTGATGTCGCCTATGTCGCGTACCGCCGCTGTGCTTGCAGCGCTGGCCGCGAAACGTGGCGAAGGCGCAGAAGAAGTGGCACCGGCTGAAGAGCCCGCCGCAGAAGCCGCAGCGGCGTAATTTAGTACCCAATTTTTTTAGGAATTCAAAATGGCATTCGATAAAGACGCATTTTTGACCGCGCTTGACGGCATGACGGTTCTGGAACTCAACGATCTGGTGAAAGCCATCGAAGAGAAGTTTGGCGTGAGCGCTGCCTCTATGGCTGCTCCTGCTGCTGGCGGCGGCGCTGCTGCTGCTGCCGTGGAAGAAAAGACCGAATTCAACCTCGTTCTGACTGAAATCGGCGCACAAAAAGTGCAAGTCATCAAGGCCGTGCGCGAAATCACCGGTCTGGGTCTGAAAGAAGCCAAGGATCTGGTTGATGGCGCTCCAAAGAACGTCAAGGAAGCCATCCCCAAGGCCGACGCAGAAGCTGGCAAGAAAAAGCTGGAAGACGCTGGCGCGAAAGCCGAAATCAAGTAATTCTTGGTTTTTGCAAAGGCTGGAAGACCTCACGGGGCTTCCAGCCTTTCCTGTTTCAAGGTGTATGCCGCTTGCGCTGGCTCTAAGCTGTCGGCGCGGTGCGGTTGGAAACTTTGAGGCAGGTCAAGCGTCTTTCAGGGGTGAGTAGAAATACTGGAAAAAAGATGCAACCGTCTTTTTTCCAGTGTTTTCTGAATCCCGACTGCAGAAAATGCCTTGGTTCGGGTGACGTGCAATGCGTCGCTGTCCGCCATGGTTGGTAGTGGCCAACCACCAAGTTGCCTGAATACGTGGTGTATTCGGGTTCGAGAGTCGCCAGAGCCCATCAACGCGGAGAACTCATGGCCTATACCTTCACCGAACGCAAACGCATCCGCAAAAGCTTCGGCAACCGCGAAAGCGTGTTGACTGTCCCTTATTTGCTGCAAATGCAGAAAGATGCGTACACCGCCTTCCTGCAAGCTGATCGCGCCCCCCAGAAACGCACCATCGAAGGCCTGCAGGCAGCGTTTGACAATGCCTTCCCCATTGTCTCGCACAACGGTTTTGTCGAGATGAAATTCATCGAGTACAACCTGGCCAAGCCCGCCTTTGACGTGCGCGAATGCCAGACGCGGGGCTTGACCTTCGCCTCGGCCGTGCGCGCCAAGGTGCAATTGATCATCTATGACCGCGAGTCTTCAACCTCGCAGTCCAAGGTGGTCAAGGAAGTCAAGGAGCAGGAAGTCTATATGGGCGAAGTGCCGCTCATGACGGACAAAGGCTCGTTTGTGATCAATGGCACCGAGCGTGTCATCGTCTCGCAGCTGCACCGTTCGCCGGGCGTGTTCTTTGAACACGACAAGGGCAAGACGCACAGCTCGGGCAAACTGCTGTTCTCGGCCCGCATCATTCCTTACCGTGGTTCCTGGCTCGATTTTGAGTTCGACCCGAAAGACATTTTGTATTTCCGCGTGGACCGCCGCCGCAAGATGCCGGTCACGATTTTGCTCAAGGCCATCGGCCTGAACCCCGAGTCCATCCTGGCGAACTTCTTTGTGTTCGACAATTTCCGCCTGATGGACAGCGGTGCGCAAATGGAATTTGTTGCCGAGCGTATGCGCGGCGAAGTGGCGCGTTTTGACCTGACCGACAAGGCCGGCAAGGTCATCGTCGCCAAGGACAAGCGCATCACCGCCCGCCACACCCGCGATCTGGAGCAAAACGGCACCACCAGCATCAGCGTGCCGGAAGATTTCCTGATCGGCCGCGTGGTCGCCAAGAACATCATCGACAGCGACACCGGCGAAATCATCGCCAAGGCCAATGACGAGCTGACCGAACTGCTGCTCAAAAAGCTGCGCCAGTCCGGCATTCAAGACCTGCAGGTGCTCTACACCAACGAACTCGACCAGGGCGCGTACATGTCGCAAACCCTGCGCGCCGATGAAACGGCTGACGAGTTCGCCGCCCGCGTCGCGATTTACCGCATGATGCGCCCCGGCGAGCCGCCGACGGAAGATGCGGTTCAAGCGCTGTTCCAGCGCCTGTTCTACAACTCCGACACCTACGACCTGTCGCGCGTGGGCCGCATGAAGTTCAACGCCCGCGTGGGCCGCAACGAATCGACCGGGCCGATGGTCATGACGAACGAGGACATCCTCGCCGTCGTGAAAATTCTGGTTGATCTGCGCAACGGCAACGGCGAAGTCGATGACATCGATCACCTCGGCAATCGCCGCGTGCGCTGCGTCGGCGAACTCGCTGAAAACCAGTACCGCACCGGTCTGGCACGCATCGAAAAAGCCGTGAAAGAACGTCT
>CAIYKK010000234.1 GCA_903926695.1 uncultured Burkholderiales bacterium | reverse complement strand
TACACCATCCACGGCCCCGATGAATTTGACGATGTGCCGGGCCAAGCGCTGGCGCTGAAGATGCGCGCCGCCGATGCCGTGGTGTGCATCAGCCAGTTTGCCCGTGGCCAGTTGATGCGCATCAGCGCGCCCGAGGACTGGCCCAAATTTCAGGTCTGCCGCCTGGGCGTGGACCCGGCTCAATTTTTGTTTTCCCCGCCGTCGCGCAGCACGCCCAAAGTCAGCCTGCTGTGCGTGGGGCGGCTGACGCCCGCCAAAGGACAGGTTTTGCTGATCCATGCCTGCGCGCAATTGCGCGATGTCGGCATTGATTTCAGCCTGACCCTGGTCGGCGAAGGGCCGGATCGCAGCCGGATTGAAACCGCTATTAAAAAGCACCAGCTCCAGACGCGCATCACGCTGACGGGCGCGCTGACGCAGGACGGCGTGCGCCACGCGCTGGCCCAGGCCGATGTGTTTGTCCTGCCCAGCCTGGCCGAAGGCATTCCGGTGGTGCTCATGGAAGCCATGTCCAGCGGCGTGCCTTGCATTTCGTCGCCGGTGAACGGAATCCCCGAGCTGATCGAGCACCAGCGCACCGGTTTGCTCGCCACGGCAGGCAATGCCGACAGTCTGGCCGAGCAATTGTTGGTGCTCGCCCGCGATCCAGCCCGGTGCCGCTTGATGGCGCAAGCCGCCCGCCAGAAGGTGGAGCAGCACTTCAATCTGGCGCTCAATGTGCGCCAGCTCAGTCATATCTTCGGCGCATTCCCGCTGCGGCCCGCGTCCCACCCTGAGTAATAAACCCATGACTGCCTCGCCCCTGGACCTGTCGATTCTCATCGTCACTTACAACTCGGCTGACCTGATTGGCCGCCTGCTCGACCACCTGAACGTCGAAATGCAGTGCGAAGCGGCGCAGTTGCGGGCAGAAGTGCTGCTGCTGGACAACGCCTCGCGCGACGGCACCGCTGAACTGGTGCGCCAAAATTACCCCTGGGTCCGGCTGGTGGCGAGCGCGCAAAACCTCGGTTTCGCCGCTGGCAACAACCTGGCGGCCCGGCAGGCGCAAGGTCGGCATTTGCTGCTGCTCAACCCCGACGCCTTTCCCGAGGCCGGTGCGCTGCGTTCCGGCCTGGCGCTCATGGACGCGCACCCGCAAGTCGGACTGGGCGGCGGCGAATTGCTGGGAACCGATGGCAGCCGCCAACCCTCGGCGCGTATGTTTCCACGGCTGCGCGACGAGCTGTTCACCTTGTCGGGTCTGGCGGCGCGCTACCCGGCCAGTCGGTTTTTTGCGCGGCTAGACCGGCGCTGGGCAAACCCTGACGATGACGCTGTGGTGGACTGGATTCCGGGCGCTTTTGTGTTTATTCCGTCCGAGGTGTTTAGGCGGCTGCAGGGTTTTGACGAGCGTTTTTTTATGTATTACGAGGAAGTCGATTTGTGCCAGCGCCTTCGCGCCAGCGGCTTGAGCGTGCAGTACTGGCCGCAGCTCAAGGCCATGCATGTCGGCGGCGCATCGGCCAAGACGGTTGAAAATGCCCGCGTCTCGCGCACCGGCTCGCAGCTGGAAAGCTGGCGCATGCGCAGTGCGCTGCTTTATTACCGCAAACACCACGGCGCAGTCGGGGCGGCGGGGCTTTTGTTGATCGAATCCGGCTGGAGCCGCTTGCGCCAGTGGCGCGCCGCGCTGCGCGGACTCACCGGCAAGGCGGCTGACCTGTCCACCCATTGCGCCCAGCTGCGCCAGGCCTGGAAAGACACCCGCGCCGGGACGGCAAGCCCGCCGCGCCCGTGGTGAAACCCTCGGGCGCGCCCAGAGCCGCATGAACGCCAGCCAGCCATCGCCCGCCTCTTCCAGCGCTGCGTCCAGCCTGCGCTCGCGCATGCTGCGTGCCGGTCTGTGGCTGCTGGGCAGCAATCTGGCCTCGCAGGCGCTGCGGCTGACCAGCAGCTTGATCCTGACGCGGCTGCTGATGCCGCAAGCCTTTGGACTCGTCGCTGCGGTGCAGACGCTGTATTTCGCGCTGGTGATGTTTTCCGACCTGGGCGTCTGGCAAAGCGTGGTGACCAGCCCGCACGGGCGCGAGGCCCGTTTTCTCGGCACCGCCCTGAGCGTGCAACTCGGGCGCGCCGTGCTGCTGGCCGGCGTGGTGCTGGCGCTGTCGCTGGGCATGGGCTGGGGCGCTGAGCGGGGATTTTTTGCGCCGGGCACGGTTTATACGCACCCCAGCCTGCCGTGGATGATGGCCACTTTCTGCCTGTGCGCGCTGCTGCAGGGGGCCGAGTCCATGCACCTGGCCACGGCGCAGCGGGATTTGCGCGCCGGGCTGCTCACACGGCTGGAGCTGCTGTCGCAGCTGGCGGGCATGCTGGTCACGGTGGCGCTGGCATTGTTGACCCATTCGGTCTGGAGTCTGGTGGCGGGCACGCTCACGGCCACCGCCGCCCGAACCCTGCTGAGCCACACCCTGCTGCCCGGCGCGCCGGTGCGCCCCTGCTGGGATGGTGCCTGCGCCCGCGAAATCGTCGGCTTTGGCAAATGGATTTTCCTGTCGTCGCTGATTGGCTTTGCCGCCGCGCATGGCGAAAAACTGCTGCTGGGCGCGACGCTGCCCGCCGCGTCATTTGGCGTGTTTTCAATTGCCGCCTTGCTGCTGGCCGCGATCACCGGGCTGATCGGCAGCCTCAACGCGCACCTGATTTTTCCCAGCCTGAGCGAAGCGCTGCGCACCAGCGCAGAGCAGGCGGCGCGGGTTTATGTGCGTGTGCAGCAACTGGCCGATGTGCTGCTGGGCTTTGTGGCGGGCACGGCATTTATGGCGGGCAGCTGGGCCGTGCATTTGCTGTATGACAGCCGCTATGCCAGCGCCGGATGGATGCTTCAAACGCTGAGTTTGGGCCTGCTGGCCATCCGCTACCAGATTCTTGAGCAAATGATGTTTGCCCGCAGTCAGCCCGCCTGGGTCACGGCGAGCAACGCCTTGCGCGCCACCAGCCTGGCGCTGGCCATTCCCGCCGCTTATGCGTGGGGCGGCGAGCGCGGCGCAGTGCTGGCGGTTGTGGCCAGCCAGTTCGCGGGCTGGCCTGTGGCTCTGGCTTTCAAATACCGGCAGGGTCTTTTGAACTGGCGCTCCGAGGCCGTCTGGCCGCTGGCCTTGGCCTTGGGACTTTTGGCGGGCTGGCTGATCGACCTCGCCCTGCGGCACCTGCTGCCCCTCTAACCGCTGCAGACAAACACCATGCGCATCACCTTCTTGCTTCCCTGCGACAACCTGACCGGCGGCACCCGCGTGGTGGCCGTTTATGCGCGTGAGCTTCAGGCACTGGGCCACGATGTTCTGGTAGTCACCTGCGCGCCCGATGCGCCGGGCTGGCGGCAACGCCTGCAAACTATCGCCAGCCGCCAGCGCAGCGAGCCGCCTGCCTTGGGGCATGTGGCCCAGTCCGGCGTACCGCACCAAGTGATGCGACGCGCCGGTCCCATCACGGCCTCCGACGTGCCCGATGCAGACGTGATCGTCGCCACCTGGTGGGAAACGGCGGTATGGATGGACCGCTTTCCGGCCAGCAAGGGCCGCAAGGTCCATCTGATTCAGGGCTACGAGATCTGGCTGGGCGCGCATTACGCCGCACGCGTGCAGGCGGCGCTCAAGCTGCCCAATCTCAAAATCGCCATTTCCCGCGACCTGAAAAGCACGCTCGAAGCGGCGCTGGGGCCGCTGGACATCACCGTCATTCCCAACGCCGTGGACCTTAAACAGTTCAATGCGCCGCCGCGCAGGCGCAATGCGGTGCCCGTGGTCGGGTTTGTCTATGCCACAGCGGCCATCAAAGGTGCCGACATTTGCATTGCGGCCTGCGCCCTGGCCCGGCAGCAGCTTCCCGGATTGCGCGTCATCGCCTTCGGCGTGGACCAGCCTATGGCCGAACTGCCCCTGCCCGAAAGGGCGGTCTTCACCCATCGGCCAGCGCAGCACACCTTGCGTGAGCGCTACAGCGAATGCGACGCCTGGCTGTTTGGCTCGCGGCTGGACAGTTTCGGGCTTCCCATGCTGGAGGCGATGGCCTGCCGAACCCCGGTCATTGCCGTGCCCATCGGCGCTGCCCAAGACCTGATGGCGGGCGGCGGCGGCGTGCTGGTGCCGAAGGAGTCGCCGTCCGGCATGGCCAGCGCCATTGTTCAACTGTGTACCCAGCCCGAGGCGCAGTGGCAGCAATATTCAGACCGGGCCTATGCCACCGCGCAGGCTTATTCGTGGGGCGACGCAACGCGCCGCTTGATCGACGCGCTTGATGGACGCGCTGGACTCAGCGCCTGAACCAAAACCGCATTTGTGACCAGCGCAGTTTCAGGATTTCAAGCCGCAGCCCGAGGGAAGACAGGCTCATGAAGGTTTTAAAACGCCCTCCGGTGATGTTTTCCACGATTTGCGCCTTGAGCGCGTCGCCGCCGATTTCCATCGGAACCTTGTTCACCAGCAAGCCCAGCGCGTCAGGGGCCATTTTTTCCAGTTGGGCGCGAACGCTGGCGACTTCGCCTTTGGTCGCGGCGTTGGCTTCCACCACCAGAAACACCTGCCCGATGGCATCAATGAGCAATTCAGCGTCGGCGCTGGGCAGAATGGGCGGAAGGGCCAGCAGCACCAGGTCGTAATCGAGGCACCACTGGGCAATGGCATCGCGCAAGATGTCGAGCCGCTGGATGCCGCGATCAGCCGCCTGCCCGAACGGCACCACGCTAAGCATCTGGCCCAGGTGCGCCTGCTGTGAAATGACATTGTCCGGCGCTGCCTGCCCGTCCAGCAGGTCCGTCAGTCCGGGGCCGGTATTGGTCATCAGCGAGCCAGGACTGAGCGAGTTGGCATCGACGATCAGCGCACGGCTGCCCAGTTGTTTGAGGGTGCTGGCCACGTCCATCACCAGCATCGTCGCGCCGCCGCCGACTTTCACCGAGCTGAAGGCAAAAGCACCGCGTGCGCCTCTGGCTTTGTTGCGCAGCAGTGTTGAGGCAAACCGGCGCGACTGGTCATGCGCCAGGATTCTGGAAGACTCATCATTGATCTCGACCCACCACGCCGCCGAACGGATGCCCAGAGCGCGTTCAGCATCGCCCACGGCAAGGATGCGCCGGTCCAGCATGTCAAACACCAGCGGCAGCAGGAACACCAGTGCCACGCTGACCAGCAGCAAGCCGGCCAGCAGCTTGGCCTTTCCGATGCCTTGCGGCGTGTCGGCAGGCAGCGCAGGGGTGATCAGCCGGACAAACCCGAGGGCATTGCGCTCGGTGATCAGATAGTTCAGGCGGATCCGCATGTCTTCAAGCTCCACTTCGCGCTTGCGGATATCGCCACTGATACGCATGGCCGAGCGAAAGTCGATGGCATAGGTGGTGACCTGACTTTCCAGGCTGTGTACACGTTCGAGCAATTCCTTTTCGACCTGGCGGGTCTCCATGAGGGACGCCATCAGCCGGGAGCGGATATTTTGCTGGGCGTTTTTTTCAAAGGCGGCTTCGCTGGATTTGAGCCGGTTGTTGATCTCGGCCTGCTCGGCAGCGGCGGGGTCGTGCGCGGGATGGCGGTTTTCCACGCCCGCCATGATGCGGCTGAGTTCTTCCGAACGCTTGATGACCTCGTTGCGCAGTGCCTGCAAGCCGCTGTCTTGCAGGCGCATTTCAAGCACCGAGCGGCCCGCTGACGCCGGGGTTTCCTGGTGGGACGTGAAGGCGTCCAGCGTCGCCTGGGCGTGGCTGCGTTCAATCGAAGCCAGCAGCAGCTTTTCACGCGCCTGCGCCAGAATGGTGTCGTAAGGGTTGGCGGTGTTTTCGCCAAAAGTGGTCAATCCCAGCCGGCCCGCCAGCACGGCGCGCTGCTGCTCGAAGGCGCTGACTTCGGCGCGCACGGCCTTGGTGCGCTCCTGGAGCGTGAGGCCGCGCTCGTCAGAGCCGTAAATCTGCTCTTTGCGGGTATTTTCGAGAAAAGCCTCCATGACGGCGTTGACGATGTCGTCCAGATGTTTGCGGTCTTCCGACCTGAGTCCGACCTTGACCATGTAGGTATCGGCCACCGGAAGGACATAAATGGCGCGCTGCAGACGCTCAATGCATTTGCGGTCGTTTTCCGCCGGAAGGCGCGGCTCGATGCCTGCGCGCCTGAGCCGCGCCAGCGCATCTTCAAGCACGTCATAACGCAGCAAGGAGCGCGACAGGTGATTGACAAACTCCCGGTATTGGGAATTTGACTGAAGCTCCAGCTCCTTGTCTGCCGACAGGTTTTTCTGATAACTGGGCGCTACCTGAAACACCGCCTCGGTCATGTACTGGCTTTTTCCCTTCATCCAGATCATGGGCAAACCCAGCAGCAGCACCGCCAAGGCCACCCAGAAGCTGGTGCGGCCATGGCGCCGCAAGCTCAGGGCCGGATGCAGGCCCCGGCCTTTGGGAGGGTTGTTTTCCATTGGATTTTTCAATCATGAAACGCAAAAATTGCTTTAAAGTTGCCGCCAATTACACCCTGATCCACCATGAAAACTAATGCAGAACTGTGCCATCGGCAGCTCCTGGAACGCGTGTGTTAGGCACGGTTTTGCTCGTTGCCCTGGCCGTGCTGCTGGCGCTGCCCGCAGCGGCAATGTTGATATTGACCTTGGCGGCAGGCAAACGCGCTGGCATTGCGGCGCTGCCAAACTCACATCCAAACCGCATCCACAGTGATGTGCGGGTGGCCGTTCTGGTTCCGGCGCACAACGAATCCCACAACGTCCTGCCCACCATCGCCTGCCTGTTGCCCCAGATGCGCCCCGGCGACCGTCTGGTGGTGGTGGCCGACAATTGCAGCGACGATACCGCCCAGCTGGCACGCGACGCGGGCGCCACCGTGATCGAGCGCCACAACGCTGAACTGCGCGGCAAGGGCTACGCGCTCGCGTTCGGGGTCGATGCCTTGCGGGCTGACCCGCCGGACGTGGTGATGGTGGTGGACGCCGATTGCACCGTGACGCCCGATGCCGTGGCGCGCCTGTCAAGCCACTGCGTTCAAACCGGCTGCCCGGTTCAAATGCTCAACCTGATGCAGGCCGGGCC
>CAIYKK010000233.1 GCA_903926695.1 uncultured Burkholderiales bacterium | reverse complement strand
GTGCTGCCGGTGTGGACGACGGTGGCAAACCCGGCAATCGCCGCGCACAGCATCATGCCTTCCGCGCCGAGGTTAACGATGCCAGCTTTTTCGTTGATCAAGAGGCCGAGCGCGGCAATGGCCAGCACGGTGCCCGCGCTCAAGGTCGCGGCCAGCAGCAAAGCGGTGGAATCCATCAGGCGGCTCCTTTCACAGGGGCGGAAATCGGGTTGAGCGCCGCATCAGCAGACGCGGCAGGCGCGGCAGATGCTGCAGGCGCAGAAGACTCGGAAGATGCAGCAGCAGGCGCGCCAGCCAGCGCAGGCGGCGCGGGCCGGAACAGCCGCAGCCGGTAGGCAATCAAAGTGTCGCAGGCCAGCAGATTAAACAGCAGCAGCCCCTGAAACACGCCAGTGATCGACTTGGGTAGGCCCAGACGCGACTGCGCCAGCTCGCCGCCGATGTAAAACATGCTCATCAGCAGCGCCGAAAACACCACGCCCACCGGATGCAGCCGCCCGACAAACGCCACGATGATGGCCGCAAAACCATAACCCGCTGGCACATAAGGCGTGAGCTGGCCAATCGGCCCGGCCACTTCCAGCGCGCCCGCCAGCCCCGCCGCACCGCCGGAAATCAACAGCGCCACCCACAACGCCCGGCGCGAAGAAAACCCCGCGTAACGCGCCGCCGCCGGTGCCTGCCCGCTGACTTCCTGCATAAACCCGGCGTAAGTGCGAAACAAATACAGCCACAGCGCCACCACACCCAGCAGCCCCAGCAAAATGCCGATGCTGACCCGCGAGCCCGCCATGAGACGCGGGATTTGCGTCACCGCGTCAAAGGTGCGCGTCTGCGGAAAGTTGTAGCCGCCAGGGTCTTTCCACGGGCCGAACACCATGTAATTCAGAATCAGGTCGGCCACATACACCAGCATCAAACTGACCAGAATTTCGTTGGCGTTAAAGCGGTCGCGCAGCAGCGCCGTGATGCCCGCCCAGGCCATGCCGCCCAGCACCCCGGCCAGCAAAATCGCCGGAACAATCCACGGCCCGGTGGTGTTGTCGGCCAGCAGCGCCACGCCGCCCGCCGCCAGCGCGCCGATGACAAACTGCCCCTCCGCGCCGATGTTCCACACGTTGGCGCGGAAACACACGGCCAGCCCCAGCGCGATGATCAAAAGTGGCGTGGCCTTGACCAGCAGCTCGCCTAGCGCATACGGCGATTTGATCGGCTCCCAGAAAAACACCTGCAAGCCTTTGACCGGGTCTTTGCCCAGCGCGATAAACAACCCGACGCCAATGGCGACGGTGATCAGCAGCGCCAGCACCGGCGAGGCATAGCTCCAGAACGAGGACGGCTGAGGCCGGATTTCAAGCTGCGCCATGTACGCCTCCGTTGTTCAGGTGGGCCGCGCCCGTTACAGCGCCGGACGCGACAACACCAGCGCCCAGACCGGGCGCCGCCGTGGGCACCGGGTTTTCCGACCACAGGCCGCTCATCCACAAGCCGACCTGCTCCACCGTTGCCTCCGCGCGCGACAGCGAGGGCGACATCTGGCCCTTGGCCATCACATACAGCCGGTCGCAGATTTCAAACAGCTCGTCCAGCTCTTCGCTGACCACCAGCACGCCGCAGCCGGTGTCGCGCAGCTTGAGCAGCTCGCCGCGAATCTGGCTGGACGCGCCCACATCGACGCCCCATGTCGGCTGCGAGACGATCAGCAGCACGGGGCCAGCGTCAATCTCGCGGCCCATGATGAATTTTTGCAAATTGCCGCCCGAGAGCGACTTGGCCAGCGCCTGCGGCCCGCCGCATTTGACCTTGTAGCGCGTGATGATGTCCTGCGCCTGCGCCTTGAGTTTGCCGCCGCGCAGCCAGCCGCCCGCGCCCACGGCTTCGCGCCGCGTCAGCAGCAGGTTGCGCGCCAGCGGCAGCGACGGCACCGCGCCGCGCCCCAAGCGCTCTTCCGGCACAAAATGCAGGCCGATTTTGCGCCGCCGCGCCGGGCTG
>CAIYKK010000232.1 GCA_903926695.1 uncultured Burkholderiales bacterium | reverse complement strand
CGCAAGCGCAGGGCGAAACCAGCCTCAGCGAAGCAGGAACCCACCGAAGCGACCAGGCAAGAGGCAACTCATGTCTAGCGCCGTAGGAATCCCCCGCCTTCAGGCGGGGGAGGATGTCAACTCTGTGCGCAGCGTCTTCTATCGGGGATTTCATGGGAAGGGGCGCGTCCGGTTGCCGTTGCAGGCCACCCGCAGCGCGGCCTGCATCGTTTGGGGCTGAACGGGCGTCAGCAGCGCTCAGCTGAATTGATAGCGCAGCCCGACCCAGAAACGCCGTGGCGCGCCGGGCGCGTAAAAAGTCGATTGCGGCACCGCAAAACCGGCGGCGTTGGAGCCGCCGAGCGCACGGGTGGCAAAGTTGCCGCTGGCATCAAACCCGCTGGAGCCGAGCTGGGTGGCGGTGTTGTACTGGGTATCGAACAGGTTGTCGATGTGCGCCGTCAGTTGCAGTTTCGGCGTGGCGTGGTAGCTGCCGCCCAGATTGAACACCGCATAACCGGCGCTGCGGCCAGACCCCAGGTAATACGTTCCGTCGGGCTGGTGCGCGCCGTTCTCGTTGCCGCGTGCCAGCGTGCCCGACATGGCGACCATGCTGGCGTTGAGCGTAACGGCGGGCGAGACGGCGTAATCGGCAAACAGCTTGAGCATCTGGCGCGGAATCAACGGCATGCGGTTGCCGGGCCGGATGTCGATAGTGCCGTCCTGTCCCGGCGCGCCCGCACTGGCCGAACTGTTGCTGCTGTTGCCGCTGCCGTTGACGGTTTCGGCGCTCTGGTAAGTTGCGTCGAGCCAAGTGTATTGCGCGCCCAGATTGAATTTGCCGACCTGGCCGCTCAGGCCCAGCTCCAGCCCCTGGCGGCGGGTCTGGCCGAAGTTTTTGAAATAGCCATAACCGGCCTGGTTGTCGGCCACGAACAAAATATCGTCCTTGTTGGTGGCGCGAAACACCCCGGCGTTCCACTGCACGCCGCCCGCTGCCGTGCCGCGCAGCCCGGCTTCGAGTGTGCGAGTCACCACCTGCTTGAGCGGCGGGTCGCCAGCCATCGCGTTGGGCAGCTTGCAGGGTTGATCGGGATTGGCGCAGCCCAGTTCGATGGCGGTCGGGGCGCGGCTGCTTTCGCTGTAGCCCGCGTAGGCATTGAGCATTTTGGTTGGGCTGTAAGTCAAGCCGATGGCCGGATTGAAGCGCTCAAAGCGGTTTGTGCCGCTCAATGAGGCCGGATCGCCGTTGGCGTGAATCTGGTCGCGGTTTTTGACCGAGGTGGCGTTGTAGCGCCCGGAGAGCGTCAGGTGCAAATTCTCCTGCAGCGAAATGGTGTCGCTGGCAAACAGGCTCCAGGTGCGGATACGGCCCGCCAGATCGACCCGCGTGTCATACGGGTCGCCATCGACCGTGCCGCCGCTCACGCCGTCGCCAAAGGCATTCACGCCGGTGATGCTGCGGTCGGGGTTCAGGTAGCCCAATTGCGAAGACTGCGCAAAACTCACCCGGCTGGCGTCCATGCCCGCGCCCGCCACGAACTGGTTGCGCTTGCCCGCCAAATCGCCCAGCCAGGTCAGCTGGCCCGACAGGCCGTAGTTCTGCTGCGACGTGCGGGTGCGGTTGATCAGGCCGTTGCACTGCAGCGCCGGATCGTTGTGCAGCAGCCCTTGCGCGATGCAGCGCCACGACGGAAACGGCGTGTTCGCAGCAGTGGCTCCGCTGGTTGGAAATCCGCCGTAGCCCGCCGCCGCCAGCGCTGTGCGTTCGGCGGCATTGGGCTGGTACGGCGACTGATCCAGCGCCGCCTCGTTGATGTCGCCGTTGAAGCTTGAACTGCGAATGTCGCGGTAATACGCATTCCCGCTGAACATCAGCTCGTCATTGAAAGAGTGGCTGGCCGTCAGGTTTAGCAGCGTGGAGCGGTTTTGCGTGATGTCGGGCTTGGTATAGACGCTGGCGCGGTCGTTGGCGAGCAGGCGCTGCTCCTGCAGGCCGTTGCCGTTGAGCTGGTTGTCGGCGTGGGCCAGCGTCAGTTTCAGGTCGGTGCGGCCGTCGTGCCAGCCGAGTTTGCCAAACAGCTGGCGCACATCGGAGGGCGAATCGTCGCGCCAGCCGCGTTCCTTGAACCGGTTGGCGTTGACGTACCAGTCCAGCCCTTTGTCGTTGAAGCCGCCGTGCTCGAACTCGACGGCGCGCCGGGCGTTGCTGCCCAGTGTGGTTTCGAGCGCGGTGCCGGGCGCGCTGCGGCCATCCTTGGTTTGTACCGACAGCGCGCCGCCCAGCGTGTTCAGGCCAAACAGCGGGTTCGAGCCGGGCATCAAGGTCATCGACGCAATCGCGCCGCGCGGAATCAAGTCCCAGCTGACCACGTCGCCAAACGGCTGGTTCATGCGCACGCCGTCCATGTACACCGACAGGCCTTGCGGCGTGCCCAGCAGCGGCGAAGCGGTGTAGCCCCGGTAGCTCACGTCCATTTGAAAAGGGTTGCCCTGCGTCTCGTTGACATGCACGCTGCCCAGGCGGCGGTTCATGAATTCGCCCAGCTCCAGCGCGCCGCTGCGCGTGATGTCGGCGCTGGTGGCGCTTTGCACTGGGGCGGCGATTTCGTTGCGCGGCTGGCCGATGCCGGGCAGCGGCGTGCTGCCGACGACTTCGACGGTGGCCAGCGATTTTTCCTGCTGCGCGTGCGCCTGCGAGCTGAAAGCGGCTATCAGCGCCAGCAGCAGCGAGGAGTGCGGCCAGAGCGGCGCTTGGCGGTAAAAAGGGGAATGCGGCACAGCGTCTCCTGTTTGGAACAACGATAGTTTTGTGTCGCCCATAACAGCAATATCTGCACCAGCGGCCCTGCGACTGTGCGCCCGCCGCCGGCTGGCGACTGGGTTAACGCGGTGGGCTTGCCAGTGTTCCGTTTTGCAACAGCGTTGATGCCGCTTCAAACAGTGCGCCGACCAGCCACTTGTGCGCCGCAGGCCGGGCGCTGGAACACCCGGCGCTCAGGCCACCAGCGGCGCCGCCTGCATGGCTTCGGTCTGCTCGATGAGCATATCGACCTGGCCCTTCCAGTAGTCACTCGACCCGAACCACGGAAAGTTGATCGGGAAAATCGGGTCGTGCCAGCGCTGGGCCAGCCAGGCGCTGTAATGCACCAGTCGCAGCGTGCGCAGCGGCTCGATCAGCGCCAGCTCGCGCCGGTCGAATTGACCGAACTCGTCATAGCCATCGACCAGCGCGCCGAGTTGCTGCAACTGCTGGGCGCGCTCGCCCGACAGCAGCATCCATAAATCCTGCACCGCCGGGCCACTGCGCGCATCGTCCAGATCGACAAAATGCGGCCCGGCCAGCGGCAAGCCTTCAGGTGTCCACAAAATATTGCCGGGGTGACAGTCGCCGTGCAGGCGCAACTGGCGCACGTCGCCCACGCTGTCGAACACGCCTTGGGCCACCGTCATCGCTTCGTCAAATGCCTTGAGCCAGCGCGATTCCATGTCCAGCGGCAAATAACCGCCATCCTGCAAAATCTGGCGCGAGTTGTGGCCAAACGTCTGCAAATTCAGCGCGGGCCGGTGGACAAAAGGCCGGGCCGCGCCCACGGTGTGGATGCGCGCCAGAAAGCGGCCAATCCATTCGAGTACGTCGAGGTTTTCCAGCTCGGGCCGACGCCCGCCCCGGCTCGGCGAGACGCTGAAGCTGAAGCCGTTGAAGTGGTTCAGCGTGCTGCCGTTCAGCGCCAGCGCGCCGACCACCGGGATTTCAGCGGCCATCAGCTCGCTGGCAAAGGCGTGTTCTTCGAGGATTTGCGCGTCGCTCCAGCGATCCGGCCGGTAGAACTTGACCACCACGGTCTCGCCCGCCAGATCGCCGCTGCCGACCGGGCTTTCGAGGTGCGCCTGATAAACGCGGTTTTCGTAGCTCGATAGCGCCATCATCCGGCCATCGCCGCTCAAGCCGACGCTGGCCAGCGCGTCCAGCACCACGTCGGGCGTGAGGTGCTCGTAGGCGTGAAGGGTGTCGCGCAGCGGCGCGGCTTTATTGTGTTGGGTCATGTTGGCATGCTAACGAAAAAGTTCGCCGTTCCCGCGCTCCGGCCAAATTTCTATTCTCGGCGGCGGGGCTTGAACTGTTCAGTGTCGGCGCGCCGTCCGCTGCGCAGCCTGCTCAAGCCACGCTGTATTTGATGGGTGAGGCTGGATTAATGGCTGACCAGTTTGGCCGAACTCATTGCAGCGCATCAGCGCAAATTCAATTTGCTGTCATCCGGGAATTGAGGAAAATGGCCAGATCATGGAGGCTGTAAATCGGCGGATGCCCGGTATTACCCTCCACCATCAGACCCACGGCGCGCAGCGACTTCATTTGCGCCTGCGTGAAAACCAGCCCGTCATCTTCGTCAATCACGCAAAAAACCGTCTTGCCGGGGCGCTTGATGCTGTCTTCGACCACTTCGGCAATCGAATAAAAACCTGTCATTTTTGGCGTTATGGTGTAGAGGCAGACATCGCATTCGTCGCGCTGCCGGATTTCTTCAGTCAGGCACTCAGGCGTCCACTCGGCGACGACTGGATTGAAATAATCGCACTGCAGCATCGGGATCAGCTGGTCGCGCCAATGGCTGTTGTTGCAGGTGCCGCCGAGGAAAACTTTTGCGATGGTCATTTCAGAGTCCAATTCAAATAAATTATCTTTTTTACAAAACAGCCAGGCCGACAGCGCAGCCTGGCACTATAAATGCAACTATTTTCGCCATCATTCAGAATTTGCCGTATTAACGCTGCGGCTGATAAACCGTCTGCCGCGTTCAAGCAAATCTGGAACGTGAATATGTTTATTGAATAATATGCTCATGGTTGGCATGAGTTAATAGCCGGAATTTTAATTTTATTCAAAATAAGATTTGAGAAAAATCCGGCAACAAAATGTTTGAAACGTTTGAATTATCCCTCTTGTCCCGCCGCGCTAAACTGCGCACCATGCAAAAAACCAGCCCCCATTCTGCCAGCCAGCCTTCCCGCAAGGCTTCAGCCATCGCCGCCAAACCCGCGCAGGTCATCGAGGAACTGCGCCCCGGCCAGTCCATCGAGCTGCTCAAGGAGCTGCACATCCTGACCCGCGAGGGCAAGCTCAACCAGGACACGCGGCGCAAGCTCAAGCAGGTTTATCACCTTTACCAGTTCATCGCGCCGCTGCTCGAACAGGTCGCGGCCAACGGCCAGCGTTTTGCGCTCGCTGACCACGGCGCGGGCAAGTCTTACCTCGGTTTTATTTTGTACGACCTGTTTTTTAACGTCGCGCATGTCGGCGAGCCGGTCAACGGCCAGATTTACGGCATTGAGACCCGCGCCGAGCTGGTCGAAAAATCCCGGCTGCTCGCCGAGCGGCTGGGTTTTGCCAACATGGCGTTTTTAAACCTGTCGGTGGCCGAGGCCACGCTGTCGGACGCCCTGCCGCCCACGGTCGATATCGTCACCGCGCTGCACGCCTGCGACACCGCCACCGACGACGCCATTGCCTTCGGGTTGGCCCGGCAGGCGCGCCACATGGTGCTGGTGCCGTGCTGTCAGGCCGAAGTGGCGGGCATCCTGAAAAAATCCCGCGCCCTGAATCTGGCCAAAACCCCGCTGGCCGAACTCTGGCGGCACCCGCTGCATGCCCGCGAATTTGGCAGCCAGATCACCAACGTGCTGCGCTGCCTGCAACTGGAAGCGCACGGCTACCAGGTCACCGTCACCGAGCTGGTCGGCTGGGAGCATTCGATGAAAAACGAGCTGATTCTGGCCAGCCGCCCGGCCACGCCCAGCGCCGCCAAAACCCGCGCCGCGCAGGAGCGGCTGCAGCAGGTGCTGGCCGAGCTGGGGCTGGACGGATTAAGCGGGCGCTTCGGGGTTTCAGCGCCGCAATGATTCAAAAATTTTGAATGACTCCGTCAATTTATTTGAATTTTAGAAGCATGAGCGGTTTTTATACTTTGTAGAACTTTCCCGGTTTGGCGGAAAGTTTTTTTAAAAGTTGCCTGCGCCATGACCTCTGATTCCCTCTCTGCTGCCTCTCCCCGCTACAGCGGCGTCGCCATCGCGCTGCATTGGGTGCTGGCGCTTGCGCTGGTGTCGATTTTTAGCGTCGGGCTGTACATGGCCGATTTGCCGTTTTCGCCCATGCGTTTGAAACTCTATAACTGGCACAAATGGGCGGGTGTGGTGATTCTGGCGCTGTCGGCGCTGCGGCTGCTGTGGCGGCTCACGCACCGCCCGCCTGCGCTGCCGCCTAAGATTGTGGCCGCCATGCCGGGTTGGCAGGTCGCCGCCCATCACATCACCCACGGCTTGATGTATGCGCTGTTTTTTGCCGTGCCGCTGATTGGCTGGGCTTACAGCTCGGCGGCGGGTTTTTCGATTGTGTTGTTTGGCGTGCTGCCGCTGCCCGATTTTGTCAGCGCCGACAAAGCGCTGGCCGCGCTGATCAAGCCGTGGCACGGGTTTTCGGCCTTCACGCTGGCCGCGCTGGTGCTGCTGCATGTCGCCGCCGCGCTCAAACACCAGTGGGTTGACCGCGACGGCCTGTTAGACCGGATGCTGCCTAGCCGCCGCTGAATGGCCATGCCTTTTTAAATTTCGCAAGGATTTTTGATGACCGCTTTTTCTTT
>CAIYKK010000231.1 GCA_903926695.1 uncultured Burkholderiales bacterium | reverse complement strand
TCTTCAAAGCGGAACAGGCACATCGGGTCGTGCATCAGCACGTTGGTGTCGAGCACAAACAGCTTGGTTTGACCGGCGGGCCGGATTTTTTTGGGCTTGGGCGCTGGCTTGGGCTGCGCAACGACGGCCTTTTTCAGCTTGATGACTTCTGCCGGTGCCGGTGTGGGTGCCGGGGGCAGCGGCAGTTTTTCAGCCTCGATGACCAGGATTTCGCTGGTTTGAGCGGCGCTGCGGGTGTCCATCAGTTCCACGACGCTGGCCTTGGGGGCGGCTTTGGCGGCGCTGGTGCGTCCCGTTTTTCGTGCGGCTTTGACAGGGGCGCGCGCAGGGGCTTCAAGCGCATCGGGGGAGAGCAGGGCGGCACGTTTGGTCGGGGCGGGGGGCAAGGGCATGGTGCTTAAAACTCTCTCTTAATCAAGTTTCAGAAATAAAAAAAGCCGCCTTGAAGCCCAGGCGGCTTTTTCTGTGAGTGCAGTCGCGAAAGTCAGCGGCATGAACCCATTATGCACAACTCACATGGCGGGCCAGATCAGGCGGGCTTTTTCAGGCCTTTGACGGCTTTGAGCACGTCTTCGACATGGCCGGGCACCTTCAGGCCGCGCCACTCTTCCTTGAGCAGGCCGTCGGCGCCGATCAAAAAGGTGCTGCGCTCAATGCCCTTGACCTTTTTGCCGTACATGATCTTGTTCTTGACCACGCCGAACATGTGGCACATTTTCTCTTCGGTGTCGGCGATCAGCTCGAACGGCAGTTCGAGCTTGGCCTTGAATTCGTCATGCGACTTCATGTTGTCGCGCGAGACGCCGAAGACGGTGGCGCCTGCCTTGACAAAATCCTTGTAGTGATCGCGGAACTGCATGGCTTCGGTGGTGCAGCCAGGCGTATTATCCTTGGGGTAAAAGTACAGCACGACGACTTTGCCCAAGTGCGTTTGATTTGAAACCTTGATGCCGCTGGTGGCGTTCGCTTCAAATTCGGGGAGTAGTTTATTGACGACGACTGCCATACTGAGTTGACCCTGACGAAAGTAGTTGTAATGAGTTGCAGCCCTTGGCCGTTACCCGTTACCATCGGGCGCCGGGAGGCGCAAGTCTTGGACGCGGTGCCAAGTGCAACCCTACATTTTACGCTGAAAGGCCACCACTTCCAGCGCAATAGCGCTTATGGCTCAATCAGCAGCGCGGTGATCACATGGCGGCCTTCGCCCGCCAAAATGTTGTAGGTTCGGCAGGCGGCCAGCGTGTCCATCGTTTCGATGCCGATGCGCCTGCTCATCAAGTCGCGCAGCAAGGCCGGCGATGGAAACCGCAGGCGCGTTCCGCTGCCAAAAATCACCAGTTCCGGCGCCAATTCGGCGATGCGCGAGAAGTGCGCCGCGCTGAGCTGCTCAAAGCTGGCGCAGTCCCACGCAAACTTCTCGCCGCGTGCGCCGATGACGACGCTGTAGTCGATTTTTTCAGCCACGCCCTGACTGCCCAGCCCGACCCAGCCGGGGCCGTAGCCGAGAATGGATTGAACATCGAGACGGTCTGGTTGAAGCTTCATACGAAATTCGTGCGGTAGGGTTGGGGCGGCTAGCCGGGTAAAACGGGCGTTTTATGTGGTCAAATTATAGGTTCCGCCTCAGTTCTGCGCCGCTGCACCGCTGCTTTCCCCTTTGGCTTGTGCAGTTGGCGAGGCCGTTCCCTGTCAACCTTTACTGAAAAAGTGCCATGAAACCGATCACCAAGTCTGCCAAGCTGGCCAATGTGCTCTACGACATCCGTGG
>CAIYKK010000230.1 GCA_903926695.1 uncultured Burkholderiales bacterium | reverse complement strand
CCTCGTTTTAAGCAGCGACTCGGCATCTGTCACCACGGATTCTGCGGGCGAAAACGGCGTATTCACGAACTGCAAAACGACGGCCAGGATCATGGTGGGCAGCGTCGATGACAGCTCAAACTGGAGCGTGACAGCTTCCCCCGGTCCCGGTCCTATGGGCACGGCTCTTTCGGGCAAAACCTGCACTGTCAGTTCGCTCACGCCCGACAACGGGTATGTGACCATCACTGCCACCAAGGCCGGGATGACGCTCACAAAAATATTTTCCGTCTCCAAGTCCAAACAGGGTAAACAGGGTGATACCACGCAAGCCGCGCCGCTGGCGGCCAACGCTACAGCCACCCTGAGCACTGGTGCGGTGATAGGGCACATCGTCACCAGCGCGCCCACTGGCCCCATCACCTTGACGCTACCCTCGGGCGCGTCCATGAGCGTGGAGCTGAACAATGCAAGTGCAGGGGACGCAGTGAACTGGTCGCTGATCAACCTTTCAGCGTTTGTCGTCACGCTGGCGCCGGGAGCGGGCGGCAGCCACCCCATCGTCGGCTCGGTGACGGTGGCCGCTGGCGCGTCGGTGTCGCTGCGCAGCGTTAAATCTGTCACGGCCAACACCTACACCACGTACCGGATGGGTTGATGTTTTCAGCGGCATTTTCCAGCGCATTTTTACACCCGCGTGCGCCGGCTAAAAAGCGTCTCCATCTCGGCGTTGGCCACTGCTGGGGCGGCTCTGATGCGCTGAACAGGTCAATAGCCGCGCCCACCGCAGCAGCCCAAAATGCCGACCGCACCACTGCGGCCGTTTGGCATGCTGGTGCCAAAAACATCGACGCCAAGCGGGCCATCGTCTGGCGTCCATCCCGTCAGGCTGACAGCACCAGCGCGGCGCCCTGGGGCGGGCCGATGGGTATTGCGCAGGCTCAGGCGCGCATGCCGTGGGCGCTGGCCGTGCCAATCGACCGCGTGAACTGGGCGCCTTGGGGCGGGCCGCTGGCCGTGGTGCAGTGCCAGCGCATTGCCGTATGGCAGACAGCCCGGCCAGCCGACGAGCGCGCCGGGGCGCCGTGGGGCGGGCCGCTGGCTGCAGCGCAGCGCCCTACCGCGTTGTGCTGGGTGCTGGCTGTCAGCGCTGCGCCCGAAGTTCTGGCGCTGTGGGACCGCTACAGCCTGACGCTCAATCCGGGCTGGGGCATCGTCACGCCAGGGGTGGACGACATCGTTACGCCCGGCGCCAATGTCGTCGTTCCAACTTTAAGGTCTTATGTGACTATCAACTCAATCATCCTGCGCCGCGTCGATGGCGACATCCCCATACCGGCTTACTCCTTTGCAATGTCGCTGGATTGGCAGTCCTGGACGTGGAGCTGGAGCGCCAGCATTGCGCTGGCCAGCCTGCCCCTGATCACGCCGGGCAGCGACGGGCAGCCCGTCGAGGTCGAGGCCCTTGTCAACGGCGTGCCGTATCGGCTGGTCTGCGAGGGGTTTGGCAGCCAAAAGCAGTTTGCCAGTGGCCGCGTGGGGGTCAAAGGGCGCGGTCTGGCCGCTGTGCTGGACGCGCCCTATGCGCCTGTTCTCAACTTCGCCAGCGCCAGCGACCGAACCGCTCAGCAGCTCATGCTGGACGCCTTGACCGTCAACGGCGTGAGCCTCGGCTGGGATGTGGCCTTTGGCTTGACCGACTGGCTGGTGCCCGGCAACACCTGGGCGCACCAGGGCGAGTACATCAGCGCGGTCACGGCCCTCGCGCAAGCGGCGGGCGGCTATGTGCAGCCGCACGACACGGACAAGACGCTGCGCATCCTGCCGGGCTACCCGACCGCACCGTGGGCCTGGGGCGATGTCACGCCAGACTTCGAGCTGCCATCGTCCGTGGTGACGGTGGAGGGCATCGACTGGGCGCGCAAGCCCGATTACAACCGCGTGTTTGTCAGCGGCATGGG
>CAIYKK010000229.1 GCA_903926695.1 uncultured Burkholderiales bacterium | reverse complement strand
GCCCGACAGGTCAAGGATGGATTTTTCCAGCTGCTGGCCTTGCCGTTCCAGCTCGCCCGCTTGCTTGGCGTTCGCCAGTCGCTCTGCCACTGCTTGCTCAAAGTCCATGCGTATGCGGCTCGGCTCCCCGGTGCGCCGCTCGTATTCGCTCGCAGATGGGCCTATGTGCCGCGTCGGCTCCCGGTCGATGCCTTGGGCCTTGAGCGTGCGGTGATCGACGCGCTCAGCCACGCCAGCACGCTCTAGGGCGGTGTTCGTCAGCTCGGCCCAGCGTTCGCGGAGCCGGTCGATTTCGTTCGCCTGCCCAAGCTTCCCGCCCATGTTGTGCGCCACCAAGTCAAGCTCGCGGGCCTTGTTGCCCAGCGTGTGGCCTTCAATGCGGTTTGTCGTGGTGAGGATATGCGCGTGGTGGTTGCGGTCGTCACCGTGTCGGCTGGGCGCATGGATCGCCACATCAGCGGCCACGCTGTAGCGGTTGGCAATCTCGCGGGCGAAGTCCACGGCCAGCCGTTGCCGCTCGGCGGGGGCCAGCTCGTCAGGCAGGGCCACGACAAACTCACGCGCTACCTGTGCATCCTGGCGCTTGTTCTTCAGCTCGGCAGCGTTCCAGAGTTCGGCCCGTGTCGGCTCCCAGTCGGTGGACGACGGCAACACGATTTCGGTGTGCTCTATCCCTCCCTTGCGGCGGTAGTCATGCACCTCGCCTGTTCGCTCATCAACGATCTCCGCCCCGGCGCGGTACGCCGCTGCAGCGGTGGATGATCGGCCAGCTTTGCGGCTGATGATCTTGGCGCTCATGTGATAAATGGCCATGACGGTTCCTTGCTTCTTTCGCGTCCGCGAAACGGTTTTACCCCCGGAGGGCGCACGCAAACAAAGTTTGCATTAAGTGCGCCCTTGCTATTCGCTTCGGGGTCTGCTCCAGCCTATTCTAGGCTTCCGCTGTGGCCCATTCACCCCCTCATCGAGCCGCCATAATCAAGCCACAAACCACCCCGAAAGGCACCACCATGACAAAGATCGAAGACACCATTGCAGCCCTCGAAACCAAGCTGAAACAGGCTAAAGCCCTCAAGCAAAAACAGGAGGCACAGAAGAAGGCACAGCAGCAAAAACAGACCCGCGCCCAAGACACCCGCCGGAAAATCTTGGTGGGTTCCCTCTTCCTCACTCGGGCCAGTTCATCAGACACAGCCCAGGCCGAACTCCACGCCCTGCTTGACCCGTTTTTGACCCGCCCGGATGACCGCGCCCTGTTCAACCTGGACAAAAAGCCCGAATCCGCACAGTGAGATAAAAATCTATCAGACCAGCGGATTAGATTCAATCGTTTCACGTGAAACACTTCAATCCGCTAGTCTGATTATTGTTTCACGTTACTATCTGATACAAAATACACAGACGACTGATTGATAACAATCAGACTAACGGATAAAATATAAACATCATCAACAGATAAAGGAGAATCAGACTATGCAAATCCGAGAACAAGGTCAACAGGTCCAGCTCATCAGGTCGCCTTATGACAAAACCAAAAAGCGCTGCGTTCAAAAAGTGGTTCACCACTTCCCTAAGCATGGCGTTTATTTATCCGATGATATTACTAAATATCTATCCGCTGAACAGTTGGCTGATTTATCCGATGATGAGAAGAAAACTCTATCCGACTGGCTGAAGGTAAGGGCGGATAAATATCTAGCGGACAGCAGACGATATAAAATCAGCGGGGCGGATAGAAACTTATCGGATTTGGCTGATGCTATTTTATCCGACGGTGTTACACCTGAGCAGGCCACCATGATTGCCGGGGCGCTCGCCAAGGTGTCCAAGGCGCTCAAGAAAAAAACCCGCGAAGCTCGCCCCAAGCCTGCAGCAAAGCCGGTGCCGCCCGCCGCCGACTCCCGCCAGCCCGGCCTACTCTAAAAAAACGGGCCTGTAGGCTCTTTTCCAGCCGTACCTAGGGCAAGGTATGGCTTACCCCTCAAAACCGCCCCTATCGGCGTTCTGTGCCCTTGGCGGGCCTCTTTGGCTGTTGGGTATGGGCGAAGCCCATGTAAGCGAAGCGCAGCTGCCCCCTTTCCTGATTGCAGCGGCTGTTTCTCCCCCTCGTGTAGAGGGGGCCGGGGGGTTAGCTGATCTGGCGCAAGCTGTCCAGGCGTGAGACGCGAAGCGGCTACTCGCCCGACCGGGGGCCGTTCTGCACCCCCCTTGGGGGTCTCGATGGTCTTCGACTTATCCACAGTTTCCAATTTTTGGATCTGCGCTTTGCTCGCGCACGTGTTTTTTTTAAACCTGTTTTTCCTGTTTTTTCAGGCGCGCGATCTATATAGGCAAAGTCGGTTCAATTCTCCCTTTTTTCCGGTCACATCTCCCTTTTTTCCGGTTACTCTCCCTTTTTTCCGGTGCTATCCACAGTTCTCCCGTAATTTATTGACGGGAGAAATGTGTTATTCTCCCGTTAAATTTTTACGGTAGATTAACCGGAAGGACGGGAGAAATGACAAGCAAAAAGACTTGCCAAGACTTGGCAACACCTCAACAAAATGACCTTGAACCGGGGGGAAACTTGGTGTGCATGACCAATGCACTGACTCGGGCGGGCCACGGCCTGACGCTCGCAGAAAAGCGCCTGATCATGCTGGCCATGTCAAAGCTGGACAGCAGGGCTACGCCCAACCCATCAGCGCCGCCCGTGACCATCATCACGGCTGCCGAGTACGCCGAGACGTTCGGAGTCGATGCCGACACGGCCTATGACCAGCTGCAGAGCGGGGCCAAGAATCTCTATAACCGCTCGATCACGTTCTATGAGCCAGCGAATCGGCGGAACGGTAAACCGCTTCCGCCAACTAAGGTGCAAATGCGCTGGGTCGGCTCGGTGAAATATCAGGAGGGTGAGGGGTGGGTTCGGCTGGCTTGGTGGCATGAAGTGATTCATCACCTCATGGGCTTTAAAAAGCAGTTCACGACATACCAACTCCAGCAGGCCAGCGCATTGCGTTCTAGCTATTCCTGGAAGCTCCTAGAGCTGCTTATGCGCTTCAAATCAACGGGCTTTGCGGAATACACCATTGAGGACTTCACAACCTCAATGGAAGCAACAGAAAAACAATGTGCAGACTTTGGGAAAATCCGAACGAAAATCATTGAACCCGCTATCAAGGAATTGACCGAAAAAGATGGCTGGCTGATTCAATGGCAACCAATAAAAGCAGGCCGGAAAGTCAAGGCCGTGCGCTTTAATTTCATGCGAAATCCAGAAGCGATTTAAATTTGAGCATGAAAAAACCCGCAACCTTTGCAAGTTGCGGGTTTTTTATTTTCTCGGGCGCGAAATAATCAGCGCATTACAACAATAAACGCAAGCGCAACACCTGTAATTACCAATAAAACGCCGGGTATGCTTTTTTTATTTGAGTTCATCATTGAGCCAATTACGGTGAGGCATCCCGCGATAATCATCATGCTGCACCGCCTTTGGATGCCAGCACCCAGCCAGAGCCGTTAGGGTTCGGCATGATTTCACCGGCCAGGGCCATCGCCTCGATGTAGCGCTTTGCAGTCGGCACACTGGCACCCACACCCTTCAGCAGTCCATCGCGGCTTGGGTTGATCTGCCCTGCTTTGACCGCTGCCAGGGCGCGCCGGTAACGATACCCGTCATGCTCCCCCACGCCCGTATCCATCACCGTCATTGATGCATCACGCACCCGAGCTTTGCGCTCCTTTTTGACGGGTGCCGGTGCGTCAACGTTGACGGGGGTGGGGGGGTCAACGTTGACGGGGGGCGTAGCCCGTACAGCGGGCACAGCGGGCGCGGCATGGACGGTTTGAGCTGCGCCCAGGGCACCCAGAGCGCCCAGAGTCGCAAGGGGGACGCTCTTGCCTGTCCACGTCGAGTAAATCGGTTTTGCGGCCTCTGGCGCGGTTTTGGCGGGTGCTACAGGCTTGGACTCAATCGCAAGCTGCGGCGCTGCCTGGATGACTGCAGGCACGCCGTGAACCCGGTGCAGCAGCTCCAGAATCTGCACGTCAACGGGCGGGGCGCCCGATGCTTCGCGGCGCAAGCTGCCCGCCACATGCATCAACACAATGCCCGCTGCTTCCATGATGAGGGACAACGCACCAGACAGCACCATCAGGCCAGTCTCCCCGATGGTTTCGACCAACGGCGTGCTCACGCTGGCCGCCTGCAGCCGCTCCAGCTTCTCGACGGCCACGCCTGCGGCTGCAGTTTGATCAGCTGCGGCCGTAGCATTCTTTCCGGCCTCGACGTTCACCCAGCTGTGCTTGCTTTTGCTCTGTTTTGCTGCTGACTCTTGCAGCGTCTTGGCCGCAGAGCGGGCCGCGTCGGCCTGCGCTGTCAGCTGGCCTATGGTGTCTTTGCTGCGCGCAGCTGCTTTGCCAGCTGTCGCACCAACGGAATAATTAGCCAGCGTCATCAACGTGATTTGAAGGGCGAATATCGACCAGCCCAGCAGCCGCAGGTAAAGAGAGTGTTTTTGATACTGTCCGGCCAGCGAAAAAACGCAACCTTCCAGCACCAGCAGCAGCACGCCCGCCGCCACTTTCGCATGACGCGCCGGGCTATCCGGCTCAGTCGCTTGAATACCTTCGACAATAAACCAAGCGGTAACGCACATTACCAACGCGGCCAGAAAATAGCAGAAATACGCGCTTCTGAGCGTTTTGGCGCTCTGTAGATTTGATGGGTGTGATTGAATATTTGCCATGATGGCTCCAGTTGCTCAAATAAACAACTGCCAACCAACTTCCACATTGGCGGCAGCTCGAACGGGTGTGGAAGACCGGCGAGCACTGGAGTGAACCGGCAGGGCGAAGCCCTCCCATTCGAGCCGCCAAACCATAATAATCTGGTGCCCAAAAATAATGAAATGGCGTTATACGGTATAACGCCACAGTACTCAATCGGACTTCCACATCCGGCCCCGCTCGATCACGGGGACTTATTTATATTATAACTTATTATCTGCTGTAATCGTTATCTCGATCTTCCCGCTCGCGCTCTTCCTGGAGCTGTTTTTCAACCTGCGGGGCCAGCTCACGGGCAACGGCCTGGAGCATCTTCGCGTAAGCCGGGTTGTCGAGGTCTTCCCGCATTTGCGCTTCGCCCTTGTCGGTGCCGATGGCCTGCAGTATCCGGCCCACGGCTGCGCCCGCTGGCCCCTTGGGCAGCTCCAGTTGCGCATCCTGGTGCATCCTGGCCGCGTACACCAGCAACCCGGCAATGTTGTCCTTCTGCTCTCGCTCGGCCCGGTCGCGCTCGGCCTGGGCGCGGCGCTGCTGCTCTTCCTGGCTGCGCCTCTCCAGCTCGGCACGGTGCTGGCGCTCTTCCTGGTCGCGCTTCTCGGCCCGCAGTGTCTCCAGCTGGGCAATCCTGGCCAGCGCTGGCGCTTGCTCCACCTGGATGCGTGCGACGGCCTCGGCGGTGGCGGTGGTGCTCTTGCGGCTCGTCGCGTCGAGCTGCATGGACAACGTGCGCAGCTGCTGCTTGGCGCTGGCCTCGGCCTGCTCCCGCTCTGTCAGGTAGTCGGATTTCCACGCGCCGGCATCGTGGCCCTTGGCCCTGATCGGGTGGTCTGCCCTCCATGCCTCCGCCTCTTGTCTTGCGCGCTCCTGGTCGAACTGGATGGCCTGGCGCTGCTGGAGCAATGCCTGGTGCGCCTGGCTGGCGGCGACTACCTCGGGCTGACGCTTTGCCACCTCGCTGACGGGCAGCGGGCGCAGGCGGGCGATTTCGGCGGCGAGCTGTGCGGCACTCATGCCCTCGGTGGCGCGGCGCTGCTGTTCTTCCTGGTGGCGCTTTTCCTGCTCGGCTCGCTGCTGCCGGTCGCGCTCGGCCACGGCGGCGGCAAGATCGCCCGACAGGTCAAGGATGGATTTTTCCAGCTGCTGGCCTTGCCGTTCCAGCTCGCCCGCTTGCTTGGCGTTCGCCAGTCGCTCTGCCACTGCTTGCTCAAAGTCCATGCGTATGCGGCTCGGCTCCCCGGTGCGCCGCTC
>CAIYKK010000228.1 GCA_903926695.1 uncultured Burkholderiales bacterium | reverse complement strand
TCCCAGAATCGCCTGGCTTTCGCGCACCAGGGCCAGCGCGTAGCTCTGCGCCCCGGCAGCTCGCGCTGCTTCAAGCTGGGCTGCAGCGCTGGCCATCGTTGCCTGCGTGTGCGCCATAGCGGCGCTGGCTGCCGCGATGGATGAGTTGCCCGACGCCATTTTGGCCATAGCCTCTTCGCGGGAGGCGACCAGGGCGGCTTGGGTTGCCACCAGGCGGCCACTGACGGCCGCAGACTCGACCACGGTAGCCTCGGCATACGCAATAGAGGCGGTGCGCTGGAAATTCGTCGCCTGAGCTGCGGCAATGGATTGCTGAACTGATGCGGTGGCCGCGACTCCGGCGCTCGCCACCGCTTGCGCCAGTTTGGCAGCGACAAATCCAGTGGCTGCAGACGCCAGCACTTCGAGGTTACTGGCCAGCAGGCCGATTCCGCTGGTGATGGCCGACACCGCCCCGCTGGACTGCGCCTGCACCCCGACAAACTTCATGGCCTCATCGTGCAGCAGCGTGTAAGAGCCCGAGATGGTCTGGATCTGCTTGGCCTGGCTTCGCAAGCCCGTGAGCATGGACTCGTTGGTAAACGCATCCGTCATCATCTCCGCCGTGATTTTTCCCTCTTCCGACAGCTTTTTCAGCGCGCCTTTGGGCACGCCCATGCTGTCGGCAAGTATTTGCATCAAGCCCGGTGCCGCCTCCATCACCGCTGCAAATTCTTGCCCGTTGAGCCGCCCGGATGCAAACGACTGCGAGAGCTGCAGCATCGTCGAGGCCGTCTCCTGCGAGCTGGCACCAGCGACTTTGAGCGACAAGCCCACCGTCTCGGTGATGCGCGCAACATCCTCCTGCGAAGTGCCCAGCTCACGCGACGAACTGGCAATGCGGGCGTACAGCACACCGATGGGTTCCAGCCCGCCCTGCGTGGCTTTGGCAATGCGTTCCACCTCCGTGTTCGCCTGGTTAAATTCAGCCGTCGAGCCGGTGGCCAGATGGAGCTGGGCCGTGTATTTGGTGTACTGGTCAGACATGCGCACCAGCTCGCTGATGCCCATGCCGGCAGCCATGCCCGCAAAGGTGCTTTGCAGTGTCCTGGCGGTGGCGTTTGTCGCGTTCATGCACCGCTGGGTGGCCGTCATCCGGTCCCCCAGAAGTCCGGCAGCGGTGCTGGTGCGGTTAAATCCGCCGACGGCACCGGCCGTTTCGGCGTTGATGATGATGTTGATGAGGCTGCTCATAATGACTTTCAGCGCCCCCGGCGCTCATTCAAAAAAATGACGGCTTCGTCCTGCATGACCCGGTACAGCGCCCACAGCGCTGGCTGGCGCTGGCGCGGCACACCGTGCCAGCGCATGACCTGTTCGACGTTGACGGCCCGCGCGGCCAGCCACTGCACCCCACCCATGCCCACGACAAGCTCAAACTGCGCCAGGCAGTCCATAAACACGGCCAGCACCTGCGCATGTTCCGGCCAAACTTGGCAGGTGGTGGTGTTGGCTGGCGCAGAGGTCAGGTCTTGCGGGTTTTCACACTCAATGCCCAGGCCGCGCATGGCCTCTTGCAAGGCGTCATCGTCCGCTGCGCTCGATTGCGGGCGCAGGGCATGCCGGACGATGGCCCTTAGTTTTTTTCGCCAGCGTTGATGTAGTTGGTAAAAAAACTTTTGACAATCGCCGGTTCGATCTTCCAAGCGCTGCACAGGCGGCGCACGTTTTCCTGACTGAACGCCATAGGCTGGCGGTTTTCTTCGAGCAGGTCAGGGCCAAAACCCACCAGGATTTCTTCCAGCACGTCGCTGTCTTTGAGCGGCGGCAGCTCGCCTTTTTTGGCAACTTCAGCGCTGGCGCGCACGCGCTCCATCAGCGAATCAACTTCGGGTTTTGTCAGCGCTTTGAACACGACGCTGAAGCTGATTTTTTGTGTTTTTCCGCCATCTGCTGGAAGTTCAGCGGCAACAGGCGCGGTAAATGTCGGCTTGGTTGTGAAAATAAATGTCATTGCAGTTTTTCCGTTTAAAAATTTTGTTGAAACTGATTATTTGCAAATAATTCGCAATTCATCATTCCCACTCACTGGCAAAAACCGCAAATCCATTGCAGTCATTGCCACACCGTCCTGGTCTTCAATTTTTGGATTCAGCCGTTGAACAGACGGCGCAAAAATCACAATTTTTGACCCTGCAACAGTGCCAAATTCAAATGACATGCTGCTGGTGACATTCAGGCGCATATCGGCCCGGAACAGCTCCTCGGTGGCAGCGTCAAGGTCCAGAGTGATTGATCCGGTGGGCTCACGGGACGTGATGAGCACGCGGTCCGCTGACGTGGCTCCCAGCATTGACTGATAGCTGACGCCATTGCCGAGAGAAAAATTCAGGCCACGGCTGGCATACGGCTCGCCGCCAGTAACGCTTCCGCTCGAATATGCCGAGCCAAATTTAATATCACCTGTATTTGCGTTTGTGATGACCTGCGGAACCTTCCAGGCCGAATAGTTGCCGTTTGCGTTTGCCACATCATTGGCAGCGCCAAAATAACGGCCTGTGAAGGTGAATTTCAATTTTGGCGTATCTCCGATTGCGAGAACAATTTCAAATGTTCCGCGAAGGCCATTTGATAAATACCGCATGCCGTCGATGTAATACGAAATGGCAATACTTTCCTGCCCCGTTGACACCGGCACATATTCAACGCGCGATGTGGCTGTAATCACTTCGGCCATGCCGCAAGCGCGCAGCAGTTTGCCCCACTGCGGCGCCGTGCCAGCGATGCCGCTGGGCGCCATTTCGATGGTGAAGGTGAAGGTGATGTAGTCATCGCCCACCAGCATTTCGGAGGCGCCCAGGTAAGGGCGAATGACTTCCCGATTTTTGTTGTTCGAGGTGTACGACATCTCGACGTTGGACATCAGCAAGGCATTGGCTGCCACTTGCGCGGGTGCAACCCCGTACGTGGTTTCAATGGCTGCCAGAACGATGGTTTTGCGAATAAATCGCGGAGAGGCGTTGATGGCCATGGGGTTACTCCTGCAGGTCGGGGTCGATAAATTCGCCCGTCATGACGGGCGCGGCAGGCGCGGCAGGCGCGGCAGGGTCAGCAGGCACGGCGGCGGCAGGGCCAGAAGTCACGCGCTGCAGCGTGCCGTCGCCCTGCACCATGAAGCTGCCGCCGATGCCCGGACTAGGCGCGGTCGGGGTCAGGTTGGGTAAAACAAGGGGGTTGGTCATTGGTCGGCTTTCACGAATTCCAGGGGGTCATCAAATTGACGGGTGTTCGGTGGCTGATCACGAGGCTCACAATGGCGCAGGCCATAGGCGTTTCAGCTTCTTCAAAGTGGTATTCGACTGCTGGGTTAAGAGCGATGGCCATGGCGCTCAACGCGGCAGGATCAATGCTGGACAGGCGGCCCCAGGCAGACTGCAGCAGCTCGTCAACGGCCTCAGCAGGGTCAAATCCCGTCGCGCCGCGCCCGTAGCACTCCACATCAATCTGGGTGCGCCAGTCGTGTGCGCCCAGCGTGGTTTCGCGGGCGGCGCTTTTGACCAGGCGCACCACAATCGCAGAGGTTTGCTGTGCTGACAACGGGCGCAACCTGTTGGGCCAAATGCGACCACCGGCCAGTGCAGGCGTCTGCATGCAGGCGGCCACCAGCGCATCGGTGAGCTGCTTGAAGGCGCTGGCGCTCATGCCAATACCTTTTCCAGCGCCAAGACGCTCATGCCCGTACCGTCAGGCTCATGGCCAACGATCTGGTAGGTGTTGCCGTGGACGGCAAAACGCAAATCGTCAAGCATTGTCGAGTGATCATCCAGCTGCGCAATTACGGCGGCCGGAACGCTGACCGTTGGCAGCGTGAGCGTCGGGCGGCACGAGTCCATCCCGGACACACCGACGTTGCCGAGGGCATAGGGGTCGTCGAATATGCCCTTCAGGCTCACGCCCGCAATGGTGACGGACGTGGCAAAGTCGCCAAAAAATGCAGAAAAGTCCTCGACAAATGCCATGACGCTCTTTACGCCACTGCGTTGGTAATCAAATAACCGGCTGATGCCGACGCCAGCACGGGC
>CAIYKK010000227.1 GCA_903926695.1 uncultured Burkholderiales bacterium | reverse complement strand
GCCGTCGGCGACGATGGTTTCGCCCGTCTTGGCGCGCTTTTTGATGATGGCGAACATCAGCTCCTGCTTGCGCATACGGCCGACATTTTCGATCTCAAGGGCTTCGGCCTGCTTGAGGACTTCAGACACGTGCAGCGCCTTGAGTTCGTTTAAGTGCATGGGATGACTCCAGACGGAGTGGATTGAGAAAAAACGGGGGAGGTTTGAAAAGAAGCCGCTTCTGAATAAGAAGGCTGACAAACCGAAAAATCGAACCCGCCGATAGCGACCGGCGGGTGAATACAGCGCATTATGACAGGAATTTGAGATGTGGCGCGGGGCAAAAAAGTCAGGGTCTGCGCTGGGTGCTGAGCTGTTTGCGCCAGGGGCGCCAAGCCCGCAGCGCTGGGGTGTGAGGCTGGAAGCGCCGGGTGGCCGCTTCCAGCGGAAAAAGCATTTAAATGTGCTGTTCGACGAACGCGTTCAGCTGGGCTTTGGCCAAAGCGCCGACCTTGGTGGCGACCACTTCGCCATCCTTGAACAGGATCAGCGTCGGGATGCCGCGAACGCCGTAGCGGGCAGGCGTTTCGTTGTTGGCATCGACATCGAGCTTGCCGATTTGCAGCTTGCCTTCGTATTCGGTGGCCAGCACGTCGAGGAACGGGGCGATTTGCTTGCAGGGGCCGCACCATTCGGCCCAGAAGTCCACCAGCATAAAGCCGCTGGATTTGAGAACATCCGCTTCAAAGCTGGCGTCGGTGAGTTTTTTGATCAGTTCATTGGCCATGATGGCTCCTTGTCTAAAGTTAGTGTGGGGAATAAGGCTACAGTGGCGGTTATTGTGGCAGAAACCAAGCGCTTGGCACACCGCTGCGCAGGCTATCGCGTCCATAGCGAAACGCCTGGCTTCGCGCCTTCTGCAACCCCTCACTTATTTTCCCTTCCCCCATGTTCCTGCACGACACTCCCGACCCTGTTGATATGGCGCAAAGCCTTTCCGTGCGCTGCTGGCACCGGGCAATGGCCCGGCTGGTGGAACTCATCGCCGTGCGCGGCCTGCATCCGGCTGAAGCCGTGGTGCTGCTGCCCTACGCTCAACTGATTGGCCAGGCGCGCCGCGCTTGGGCCGAGGCGGCGGGCACCACCGCGTTTGTGCCGCGTTTTGAAACCACCCTGAACTGGGCCAACGGCCTGAGCGGCACACTGGGGCTGTTTGTGCCCACCGGCGTGGATCTGCGTATGGACGTGGCCGTCGATATGCTGACCGCCGCGTCGCTCCTGACGCAGGCCGGTCTGGGCGCGCAGCAGGAAACGCTGGCCGGGCGATTGGTCGAAGCCGCCTGGAGCCTGGGCCGCGTCGCCGCCGCCGTGCGCCCCGCCGAGCGCCAGGCCTGGAGCGAATCGCTGGCCGAAGCCCTGGGCGTGGGGCTGGATTCGCCGGTTTTGGGGCTGGAAGTGGCCGTGGCCCGGATTGCGCTGGTCTGGGCCGCCGCGTCGGCCTACGTGTCAGACCGGCTGTTTGAGGCGCAGCCCGCACTGTTTGTGGTGCTCGAAGGCTTTCAAACCGAGCCGGTGACTGAAGCGCTCAAGGCCCATTTTGGCGAACGCGCTGTCTCTATTGCGCTGTGTCCGCCTTTGGACGAGCCGGGCGGCCCCGGCGCGCCGCTGCCGTCGCTGCACGCCGCCAGCGATGCCGAAGACGAAGCCGCCCGCGCCGCCGCCTGCGTGCTGGCGCATCTGGAGGCCGGGCGCAGCCCCGTCGCGCTGATTGCCCAAGACCGCCAGCTCACGCGCCGCGTCGGCGCCATGCTGGCCGGGCGCAACATTCCCATGCGCGACGAAACCGGCTGGAAACTCTCCACCACCCGCGCCG
>CAIYKK010000226.1 GCA_903926695.1 uncultured Burkholderiales bacterium | reverse complement strand
ATGCTGACTTTGCCTCGGAAACCGCCAACCTGTCACGCTCGCAAGTGCTGCAACAAGCCGGTACCGCCATGGTGGCGCAGGCCAACCAGTTGCCACAAGGTGTGCTGGCTCTGCTGCGTTAAGCGAGTTGGGGTGTGAGCTGAACCCGGATAAGGGTTCTGTCATTCAAGGCGATGCCAGTCTGACTGGCGTCGCCTTTTTTATGTGCGCCCAGCATGGGCGCACACCTGCGGGTGCAAGTCCCGCCACGAGCTGGTCACAGTGAGTGAAGTGAAGCGCAACTGCATGAAGGTGACCGAATGTGGGAAGGAAGCGCGGAGCATAAATCGTGAGCCGATGAACAAGAACCGCATAGAAGGCGCTGCCAAGCAGGGCAAGCGGGCATAAAACCGTGAAACTCTTGTGACCAAAGCGAAGTGGCGTAGATGCGGCGGTTGTGCGATGAAGGTGTGCGTTCTTACCTGGGGAGATCTCGCCTTGTGCCTGAAAGGGTGACAGCGCAAGCTGGAGCGAGAAGTCAGCAGAGGTCGTAGTAGTGCCGGTAGCAGGCCGATGAGGCAAGAGCCAAAGCACGAAGGACCGAACGAGAGTGAGTGACCGAGGACAGTGAAGATGTCAAAGGCTAAGCGTCAGATGCTGGAACAATCCGGGCGGGTGGGCGTAGCGCACGGTGAAGCTGTGCGCGATCCCATCAGCGACGAAACCTGCGACCCGCTTGCTGAACACCCGGACACAGGGTCGGCAAAGTCGAAGGCGGGCACTGGTGGCCTGTTGGAAGCGGCGCTGACAAGAGGGAACCTGCAAGCAGCGTGGAAGCGGGTCAAGGCCAACAAGGGCGCAGCAGGGGTGGACGGACTCGATATTGAGCAGACTGCCCAAATAGTGCGCACGCATTGGTCTCGAATCCGCCAACAACTGCTGGCAGGCACGTACCGGCCAAGCCCGGTGCGAAGGGTGATGATTCCCAAGCCCGATGGAAGTCAGCGCGAGCTGGGCATTCCGACGGTGCTGGATCGGCTGATCCAGCAGGCACTGCTGCAAGTGTTGCAACCCCTGATTGATCCCACCTTTAGCCAACACAGCCACGGGTTTCGCCCTGGGCGGCGTGCGCACGATGCGGTGAAGGCTGCACGGGCGTATGTGCAATCGGGCAAACGGGTGGTGGTGGATGTGGACCTGGAGAAGTTCTTCGACCGGGTCAATCACGACATCCTGATCGACAGACTCAGAAAGCGCATTGATGACGCCGGAGTGATCCGGCTGATCCGGGCGTATTTGAACGCCGGAATCATGGATGGTGGGGTGGTGCTGGAGCGTCAGAAAGGCACGCCGCAGGGTGGGCCACTGTCACCGCTGCTGGCCAACGTGCTGCTCGACGACGTGGACAAGGTGTTGGAGGCGCGGGGCTACAGCTTTGCGCGCTACGCTGATGACTGCAACGTCTATGTGGGCAGCGCGCGCGCGGGCGAGCGCGTGATGGCGCTGCTGAGGAAGTTGTACGCCGGGCTCAAGCTTCAAATCAACGAAGCCAAGAGTGCGGTGGGCAGCGCCTTCGGGCGCAAATTCCTGGGCTATGCGCTGTGGGTAGGAAAGGGCAAAGAGGTTAAATGCAAGGTGGCTGAGAAGCCAAAGCACAACTTCAAAGCCCGAATCCGGCAGCTCACGCGCCGCTCGGGCGGACGCAGCATGGCGCAAGTGGTGGAAAAGCTCAGGCCCTACCTGCTGGGTTGGAAGGCGTACTTTGGGTTGGCGCAAACACCAAGAGTCTGGCGAGCGCTGGATGAATGGCTGCGCCATCGCCTGAGGGCCATCCAGCTCAAACACTGGAAACGGTCTGCGGCGATATACCGTGGTCTCAAGGCACTGGGCGCAACCGACGCTGTGGCGAAAAAGGTGGCAGGCAACAGCCGCTGCTGGTGGCGTAACAGCGCCAAGCTGCTCAATAGCGTGCTGACCATCGCTTATTTCGATCAACTGGGACTGCCCCGACTCTCATGACCTCAAACTCTCGAACCGCCCGGTGCGGACCCGCATGCCGGGTGGTGTGGCAGGGGCGCAGCCGATAATGGCTGCCTCCTATGCCGATTTGACCTGCATGGTTGCCAATGTTTTTTGAGTGGTTGTTTTAGACCCAAAGGAGCCATCCAGGTTTTCGCCGGGAACGGACAGGTCCCGACCCAAAGCAGTCTGTCACATTGCAATATGGATCTGCCATTTGCTGTCGTTCAGTTAAAGTCCTTGCCCTCAGAGTGAGGATTGCCCATGTCGAGCACTTTGCATCTCAAGGGGCATCGGT
>CAIYKK010000225.1 GCA_903926695.1 uncultured Burkholderiales bacterium | reverse complement strand
AGTCTCGACGATACAGCCGTCTTCCAGCACGACGATGCGGTCGGCGCGTTGCACCGTGGCCAGCCGGTGCGCGATCACGATCGTGGTTCGGTGCGCCATGGCAGCCTGCAGCGCCGCCTGCACCATGCGCTCGCTTTCGGCGTCGAGCGCGCTGGTGGCTTCGTCGAGCAGCAGCAGCGGGGCGTTTTTCAGCATGGCGCGGGCAATCGCAATGCGCTGGCGCTGCCCGCCCGACAGCCGCACGCCGCGCTCGCCCAGAAAGGTGTCATAGCCTTCGGGCAGCGCCGTGATGAATTCGTGCGCAAAAGCGGCCTGGGCGGCGTTTTTCACGTCGGCGTCGCTGGCGTCGGGCTTGCCGTAGCGGATGTTTTCCAGCGCACTGGTCGAAAAAATCACTGCGTCCTGCGGCACCAGTCCGATATGCCCGCGCAAATCGTGCAGCGCCATGTCTCGCGTCGCCACGCCGTCGAGCGTAATCTGGCCCGAAGCCGGGTCGTAAAAACGCAGCAGCAATTGAAACACCGTGCTTTTGCCCGCACCGCTGGGGCCGACGATGGCGACGGTTTCGCCCGGCGCGACGCTCAGGCTGAAATTGCTCAAAGCAGGCAGCAGAGGCCGCGACGGGTAATGAAACGTCACCGCTTCAAAGGCGATGGCGCTGCCCGCCAGCGGAACCTGAACCGGCACCGGCTGCGCGGGCGACGCCACTGGCGAGCGGCTTTCCAGCAGTTCCATCAGCCGCTCGGTGGCACCCGCAGCGCGCAGCAGGTCGCCATACACCTCGCCCAGCACGGCGGCGGCACCGGCCAGAATGATGACGTAAACGACAGTCTGCCCCAGATGCCCGGCGGAAATCTCGCCGCGCATGACGGCCTGCGTGCCCTGGTACAAGCCCCACAGTAGCGCCGCCGAAGTGGCAATGATGATAAAAGCCACCAGCACCGAGCGCGCCTTGGTGCGGCGCACGGCGGTTTGAAAAGCCTCGGCGGTCGATTGGTCAAAGCGCGCCGTTTCACGCGCTTCGGCGGTGTAGCTTTGCACCACGGGAATGGCGTTGAGCACCACGGCGGCAATCGCGCTGGCGTCGGCCACGCGGTCCTGGCTGGCGCGCGAGAGCGTGCGCACGCGCCGCCCGAACCACACCGACGGCGCGACGATCAGCACCAGCGCGCCCAGCACCTGCACCATCAAATACGGATTGGTGACCACCAGCATGCCCAGCGCGCCCACGGCCATCACCGCGTTACGCAGTCCCATGCTCAGCGACGAGCCGACAACGGTTTGCACCAGCGTGGTGTCGCCGGTCAGGCGCGAGAGCACTTCGCCGGTCTGCGTGGTTTCAAAAAACTCCGGGCTTTGGCGCACGACGTGGGCATACACCGCATTGCGCAAATCGGCGGTGACGCGCTCGCCCAGCCAGCTCACCAGATAAAAACGCCCGGCTGAAAACAGCCCCAACGCCGCCGCGACGCCGAACAGCTCGACAAAGTGCGTGCGCAGCGCCATTAGCTGCTCGCCTTTGTTGTCAGCGCTGAGGCCGCCGTCAATCAAACTGCGCAGCGCCAGCGGAAACACCAGCGTGGCGACGGCGGCCATCACCAGAAAAAACATCGCCAGCGCGATGCGGCGGCGGTAGGGGCGCAAAAACGGCAGCAGGCCCGACAGCGAGCGCGGCGCGCCCTTGGCAGGCGGCGCTGCACTGGCAGAGCGGGCAGGAAGAGGGTGCGCAGAAGCTGCGGACGAAGCGGGTGATGTAGCCATGCGCCGAGTTTAGCGGCTAAAGCTTGTCTCTGCAAAGACAGGCTTGACAATCATTGTCTAGGCAAGTATATTCGCCGCATGGTTTCACACAGCACTTCCACTTCCTTGATTGACGTTGACGCGATCACCTGCCCGATGATTGAGTTCTACCAGGCCGACAGCTACACGCCCGACGACAGCGTCGGCTACATGATGCGGCGCATCGTCACGCTGGTGGCACAAGGTGTGGCGCGTGAACTCGAACCCACCGGGCTGACAAACGCCCAGTGGGTGCCGCTGTTCAAGCTGCACATGGGCTGCTGCTCGACGGCAGCCGAGCTGGCCCGCCAGTGCGAGCTGGACGCAGGCTCGATGACGCGGCTGCTGGACCGGCTCGAAGCCAAACAGCTGTGTCGGCGCGTGCGCTCCAGCGACGACCGCCGCGTCGTGAATTTGGAGCTGACCGACGCGGGACGCGCCGCCGCCCAGCAAATCCCGGCCATTTTGTGCCGCATTCAAAACGCCGTGCTGGCGGGTTTTTCTGTCGAAGAGTGGCAAGTGCTCAAGGGCTATTTGCACCGGATTCTCGACACCGCACAAACGCTTCAAACCCCGGTGGAAAAAAATGACCAATAAAACCCGTTCGCCCGAGATCGTTGAGGTGGCTGTGCCGGATGTCACGCGGTGGCTTGAGCCGCGCACGCTGCCGCTGTGGCGTGCTTCGTTGCGGATGGTGCTGGTTTCTGCGGCCAGCGTCCTGGCGGTCGGTTTGATTGCGACCGGGCTGGGCGGCTGCGCCGATATGTCCGGCATCGCGCCGCAGGCCGTGCTGCGCGACGCGCCATCGCTCGGGCTGGCTGCGGACTCGACCAAGGCCACTTCACAGGCGCCCGTCAGTCTTGAGTGGTGGCGCGATTTCGGCGACGCGCCGCTCAATGGCCTGATTGACCAGGCGTTGCAAAGCAGCCCCAGCCTCAAACTCGCCCAAGCCCGACTCGCCCGCGCTCAAGCCGCCAGCGAAGGTACACGCGCCGCCAGCCAGCCGCAACTCAACGGACAAATCGACCTGACGCACCAGCGCTACACCGCCAACGGCGCCATCCCGCCGCCGCTGGCCGGTGCCGTCCGCGACAGCGCCACGGCGCAGCTCAACGCCAGTTGGGAATTCGATTTTTTCGGCAAAAACCGCGCCGCGTTGGACGCCGCGCTAGGCAGCGTCAAGGCCGCCGAAGCCGACGCGCAAGCCGCCCGCCTGCTGCTTGCCAGCCAGGTGGCGCGGACTTATTTCCAACTGGTGCGATTGAACGAGCAGACAGCCGTGGCGCGCCGCACGCTGGCCCAGCGCGAGGAAATTCTCAAGCTGGTGCAAGACCGCGTCCAGGCCGGCCTCGACACCCGGCTGGAATTGCGCCAAAGCGAAGGCGGCCTGCCCGAAGCGCGCCTGCAACTCGAAATCTTGCAGGAGCAAAGCATCCTGACCCGCCACGCGCTGCAAGCGCTGGCCGGGCAGCCGCCGGGCGACGAGCTGGCGCTGGCACCTTCGCCGCAGATAGCCATTGCGCCACGGGCGTTGCCGCCGCTGATTCCTGCCGATTTGCTGGGCCGTCGGGCCGATATTGCCGCCGCCCGCTGGCGCGTCGAGGCCGCTGCGCAGGATGTGGCGTATGTCAAAACCCAGTTTTACCCGAACATCAATCTGGTCGGTTTTGCCGGTTTTTCCAGCATCGGCTTGAATCATCTGCTGGAGTCGGGCAGCGGGCAGTGGGGCGTAGGCCCGGCGCTGCGCCTGCCGATTTTTGACGCGGGCCGCTTGCGCGCCAGCCTGCGCGGCAAAACCGCCGACCTCGATGCCGCCGTGGAAAGCTACAACGCCGCCGTGCTGGACGCCGTGCGCGACGCCGCCGATCAGGCCGCCTCGTCCCGCGCCATTGCCCGCCAGCAGGCCGAGCAGCAAGCGGCGCAGCAGGCCGCCGAAAGCGCTTACGACATTGCCGTGCAGCGCTACAAGGCGGGCTTGGGCAATTACCTGAATGTGCTGACGGCTGAAACCAGCGTGCTGGCCCAGCGCCGTCTGGCCGTCGATCTGGCCAGCCGGGCGCTGGACACGCAGGTGGCGTTGATCCGCACGCTGGGCGGCGGCTTCAAATCCGAGCCGCTGACGCTGCCGCCCGCCGTGACACACAGGACTCCTGACGAAGCCGGAGGCTTTGTTGAGCACACCAGCATGCCGACCGTGGCACGGGGAACTCCGGCTGATAGCGGCGCTGCGGCCCGGTTTCCTGTCACCTCTGGCTCCAAAACAGTCGGCCTGGTCACGCCTTGAGCGCAAGCCGGGCGACTTCCAGCACGCAAGCTCTAACCAATCCGCGACGAATCTCTTATGAACGTACCTCAAACTCCCAATTCCAACGCTGCCGCTTCGGCACCCGTGCCGCCCGTGGCGGGTAATTCCCCGCGCAAAAAAGCCTTGACGGCGCTCGCTGGCATCGTCGTGCTCGTCGGCCTCGGCTGGGCGGCTTATGAATTTCTGGTCGCCAGCCATTACGAATCGACCGACAACGCTTATGTGCAAGGCAACGTGATTCAAATCACGCCGCAGATTGGCGGCACCGTCACCGCCATCCTCGCCGACGACACCGATTTTGTAAAAGCGGGCCAGTCGCTGGTTCAGCTTGATCCGGCGGATGCCAAAGTGGCGCTCGATCAGGCCGAAGCGGCGCTGGCCCAGGCCGTGCGCCAGACGCGCACGCTGTACGCGAACAACGCCAGCCTGAGCGCGCAAGTTGCCCTGCGCAACGCCGACATGGCCAGGGCGCAAAGCGACATCACCCGCGCCAGCGACGACCTGAGCCGCCGCCAGGCGCTCACCGGCAACGGCGCGGTGTCCAAAGAAGAGCTGAACCATGCGCAAACCCAGCTCGCCAATGCCCAAAGCGCGCTGGCCGCCGCTCAAGCCGGTGCGCTGGCCGCACGCGAGCAGCTCGGCAGCAATCAGGCGCTCACGGATGGCACCAGCGTTGAGCAGCATCCCAGCGTACAGCTGGCCGCCGCCAAGGTGCGCGAGGCTTTTCTGTCCACGCAGCGCGCCGCGTTGATGGCACCGGTCGATGGCTACGTCGCCAGACGCACGGTGCAGCTCGGCCAGCGGGTGGCGGCTGGCACGCCGCTGATGGCCATCGTGCCGCTCAATCAGGTGTGGGTCGATGCCAATTTCAAGGAAGTGCAATTGCGCAGCATCCGCATCGGCCAGCCGGTCAAGCTGACGGCGGATTTGTACGGCAAAAAGGTCGATTACCAGGGCGCGGTGGCCGGGTTGGGCGTGGGCACGGGCGCGGCGTTTTCGCTGCTGCCCGCGCAAAATGCCACCGGCAACTGGATCAAGGTGGTGCAGCGCGTGCCGGT
>CAIYKK010000224.1 GCA_903926695.1 uncultured Burkholderiales bacterium | reverse complement strand
GGTGCAGGTGCGGCTGACGGTCTGAACAAGCCACCATTGGTTTGAGTGGTTACTAGAAGTGGAAAAAGGCGCTGTGGGAATGGCTGGCCGGAGCAAGCCACTATTGATTTGCGTGGTTACTAGAGGGGTGAATAGTCCACCAGCGTGAGGCGCGCCGAACAAGCCACTATTGATTTTGGTGGTTACTAGAAATAGAACTGCGCAGAGCGCACGCCAGAGCCGGAATAAGCCACCATTATTTGAGTGGCTCCTAGAAGCTTCGCTACATGCCGCAAAGCGGTATCAAAAAACAAGCCATTATTGATTTAAGTGGTTACTAGAAAGAGTTGTGCCGCGACACCCAGCGCGCCCGCGAACAAGCCACCATCAATTTGAGTGGTTACTAGAAGTAGGCGTCGATGAGGTATTCAGTCGCTGCGGAATAAGCTACTCATTGATTTGAGTGGTTACTAGAAAACCATGTTGATGCCCATCGTGGCCACACCCGAACAAGCCACCATTAATTTGAGTGGTTACTAGAAGTACCTTTGGATCATGTCGTGTACGGCCTTGGAATAAGCCACCATTAATTTGAGTGGTTATTAATAAATTAAATCAAAAAATCGTCTTCAAAAATCAGAGAGGAAAATCCCGATGAACTCCCCGCTATACCGAAGCAAAGAACAAAAACAGTTCGCAAGCTGCGTTCAGGCGCATCTGGCTTCCGGCGGCGAGCCGCTGCTGTTGGAAGGTGCCGCCGGGCTGGGCAAAACGCGGGCTTATCTCGCGCCCCTGCTCGCCACAGGCCAGCCCGTGGCGATTTGTGTGCCGACCCGTGCGCTGGCCGCGCAGTTGCTCGCGTCCGGCGACATGGCCGCCGTGCGCGCCACGCAGACGCTGGAGATATTCACGCCCCGCAGGCAGTTCGAGACGCTAGCCGATTACAAGACGCATAAAACCGCCTGCCGCGCCGCCGACATTCTGATTTGCACCCACCAGGCCGCGCTGATTGACGTGCTGGCCCACGGCGCGCTGCTCGGCCTGAACGAGCGCCACGCCGTCGTGTTTGACGAGGCCGACCAGTTGCCCGACGCGGCGGCCCTGCGCTTTGACTGCGCGATTGACGCCCCTGTTTTTAAGCTGCTCGGTATCCAGCCCGGCCCGCAGCACCGCAAAACCGTGGAAGCGGTGCAAAAAGCCCTGCCGCGCCACCTCGACGCGCTGGACGAACCCGCCGCGATTCAAGCCGCCTGCCGGGGCATCATCGACGCGCTCGATGAGCCGGTCTGGTTTCAGAGCGTGGGCCTGGACGACGAGGGCGCTTTGCGGCTGGTGCATCGCTTGCCCGCTCGGGCGCTCAAGCGGCTGTTGACGCACCGGCGGCTGGTGTTTGTGTCGGCAACGCTGACGGTCAGCGGCACATTTGACGATTTCAGGCGCGCCGTGGGGCTGAAAGACATCAGCCCGTGGAGCGCTGCGATTGAACCGGCCCGGCATGGCCAGCTCGACATCGTGAGCGAAGCCTGGGACAAGGAAGCGCCTGAGCATCTCGCCAAAGTCGCCGAGCATGTGGCCGCGCTGCAAGGCGCGGTGCTGGTGATTGTCACGTCGCACGAAGACGCTGCGCTGCTGGGCGGCTTGATTCCGGGTGCCACCGTGCGCGCCCCCGACGAAACCACCGGCCAGGCCGCCGCCCGGATGAGCGGCCCGGTTCTGGTGGCGGCTGGCGCGTGGGCGGGGCTGGACACGCCGATTCGGTGGCGGCATGTGGTCATGCCCAAAGCGCCGTATGGCGCGCCGACGATTCTCGATACGCATGAAGTGAGCCGCTATGTGGACAGCCGCAACACGGCGGTGCGGCGTTTCCGGCAGGGTTTGGCGCGGGGACTGCGAACGCCCGAAGCCGTTTGCACGCTGCACCTGCTGGACCAGCGCTTTGAGCGGGCCGAGTTTGTCAACGCTTTGCCGGTGCGTTTTGCGCAGGCTTACCGGGCGCGTTACGGCGTGGTGGAACTGCGGACGCGGCAGGCGGAGTTCAGAAAACGCATTTTTGAAAAGTTTGCGGGGCGCTGCGCCATCAGCGGCTGCGACGAGCCTTCGGCGCTGGAAGCGGCGCATTTAGGGGACAAAGGCGGCTGGCGCACCAACCACACCGACGGCATCTTGCTGCGCAGCGATCTGCACGCGCTGATGGATGCAGGCAAATTGCAGATCATTGACGGCGTGGTGTCGCTGTCGAGCGAGCATTACCGCGAATTCAACGGCGTGCGGGTTTGGTGAGGGCGAAGTTTCAGAGCGGATTTGGTTTGCCGC
>CAIYKK010000223.1 GCA_903926695.1 uncultured Burkholderiales bacterium | reverse complement strand
GTGATCAGGCAGGGCAGGGAGGTCTTGAGCACCTGCACGCCGCCTTCGGCACGCCGTTCCACCGTGATGGTGCGGTTTTCCAGATCGGTTTCAATGATGCGCGAGACATAGGTCAGCAGTTGCATCCCCATGCGCTTGGCGATGCCGGGGCCGACCTGGGCGGTGTCGCCGTCGATGGTCTGCTTGCCAGTGAACACAATGTCCACCGCCTGTTCTTTGGCGATCTGGCGCACGCCGGCGGCCAGCGCGTAGGAGGTGGCCAGCGTGTCAGCGCCCGCAAAAGCACGGTCGGTGACCAGCACGGCGTCGTCGGCACCAAAGCTGATGCACTTGCGCAGCGCTTCCTCGGCCTGGGGCGGGCCCATGCACAGCATGGTGACCTTGCCGCCGAACTTGTCTTTCAGGCGCAGGGCTTCTTCCAGCGAGAACAGGTCATACGGGTTCACGATGGCCGGAACGCCCTGGCGCATGATGGTGTTGGTCACCGGATGGACGCGGATTTGCGCCGAATCGGGAACCTGCTTGATACAGACGACGATGTGCATGGCCTGGGTCTTTCTTAGGTTAAAGCAGCGCGCTGCGGAATCGAGGCCTTGAGGCTGTCGAGCGTCACATGCTGTTTGCCGTTGACGTCCTGGAACACCTTGAACACTTTTTCCTGCGCGGGCGTGGAGCTGACGAAGTCGCCGTAAGCCTTGACCAGCAGCGCGCGGTAGGTGGTGAACATCTGCACCTCGCTGCTCTGGTCAATGCCTTTTTCCTGGCGCAGGTACTGGAAGAAGCGCTTGAGGATGTGCAGTCGGCTGACGTTGACCACCGCCTGGTCAAAGGGCACGCCAAAGTACTGAAGAAAATCCTCGGCGGAAGACAGGGCCTTGAGTTGTTGAAGGAAGTTTTCCATTGAGGCTTACTCCGTGGTGGAAGGTTGAAGAAGGGAAGGGTCAAAGCCCGGCTCGGCGCAGTGATCGTTGCAGCCGCCGCAGGCCGTCTCCGGCGTGGACATGACGCTGACACGGCTGGCCTGGGCTTGGCTTTGCGCCTGGAGCTGGCGCTCCAGCTGCGCGACGCGGTCCAGCAGGCAGGCAATCGCCTTGGCAACCGGGTCGGGAATCAGGTGATGGTCGAGATCAAAGCCGTGCGTCGTGGCCCGGCGCGGCGTGACGACACGCCCCGGAATGCCCACGACCGTGACGCCCGCAGGCACGGCATCGATCACCACCGAGTTGGCCGCAATGCGGGCGCGGTTGCCCACGACAATCGGCCCCAAAATCTTCGCGCCCGCGCCGACGACAACATGGTTGCCCAGCGTCGGGTGGCGTTTGCCTGCGCTCCAGCTCGTGCCGCCCAGCGTCACGCCGTGGTAAACGGTCACGTCGTGGCCGATTTCCGCCGTCTCGCCAATCACAACGCCCGCGCCGTGGTCGATAAAAAACCGCATGCCAATCTTCGCGCCCGGATGAATGTCCACCTGCGTGAACCAGCGCGAAACGAAAGAAATCCAGCGCGGCCCGTAGCGCCAGCCGCGCCGCCACAGCGCATGGGCCAGCCGGTGCAGCGCAATGGCCTGCACGCCGGGGTAAATCGTCCAGACTTCAAGCAGGCTGCGCGCCGCCGGGTCGCGCTCCAGCACGCAGCGCACGTCTTCGCGCACCAGCGACCACCACGAGCGGCGCGGCAGGGCGGGCTCGGCCAGGGCCGGGGCGGCGTTCAGGGGTGGGCTGGCGGCGTTCATATCGCGCTTCATGACACCGTGCGGGCGCTGTTCGGCACCAAAGAAATATCCGAAGCGCGCAGGAAATCCCACAGCTCATCGGTGGTGGCTTCCTGCTTGCGGCGCATGGCGTGCTCGCGGATGCGTGCCAGCACGCGACTGGTCAGCGCCTCGTCGCTGAGCACCACGCCCATCGCGCCGTAAGCCTGACGCACCGCCTGCGAACCCGAATGTTTGCCCAGCACCGTGCGCCGCTGACGGCCCAGCTCGGACGGGTCAAAACTTTCGTAAGTCGAAGCGTTTTTCAGCAGCCCGTCGATGTGGATGCCCGATTCGTGCGTAAACACCGCCTCGCCGACGATGCTTTTGTTAAACGCCACCTGACGGCCCGAAGCGCGGGCGACGAGATGCGAAATCGGCACCAGCGCGTGCGTATCGACGCCGGTTTCGGCGTGGTGCAGGTGGCGCACGCCCATCACAACCTCTTCCAGCGCGGCATTGCCAGCGCGCTCGCCCAGGCCGTTGACGGTGGTGTTGGCGTGCGTCGCGCCAGCGCGCAGCGCGGCCAGCGTGTTGGCCGTGGCCATGCCTAAATCGTTGTGCGCGTGGATTTCAATGTCCAGATCGACCACGTCGCGCAGCCGGGCAATGGCTTCATAAGTGGTGAACGGGTCCAGCACGCCCAGCGTGTCGGCAAAACGGATGCGGCTGGCGCCGCAGTCTTCGGCGCGCCGGGCCACTTCGGCCAGAAAAGCGCTGTCGGCGCGGGACGCGTCTTCGGCACCGAGAGAAATTTTGCGCCCGCTGGCTACGGCCTTGTTAATCACCCGCGTGACCTGCGCCAGCACCCATTCGCGGCTCTGGCGCAGCTTGTGGCGCAGGTGAATGTCGGACACGGGAATGGATAAATGAATGATGTCGGCCTCGCAGCGCAGGGCGCTGGCCAGGTCTTGTTCGGTCAGGCGACCCCAGACCATCAGCGCGGCGGGCAGCTCTAACGCGGCAATCGTATTGATGCAGGCGATTTCTTCCTCACCCATTGCGGGGATGCCGATTTCCATCTCCGGCACACCAGCGGCGGCCAGCGCGCAGGCAATCGAACATTTCTCGTCAACGGTGAAAGCCACCCCGGCGGTCTGTTCGCCGTCGCGCAAAGTGGTGTCGTTGATGATGAGATTGAGGGGCATGGTGTGGCGTCCTTTGCCTCCCTGTATTGCAAGGTGCATGCCATCTGTTTTTGCCGCTTCTCGGCCCGCAATGAAGCGCCCTCAAGGCGT
>CAIYKK010000222.1 GCA_903926695.1 uncultured Burkholderiales bacterium | reverse complement strand
TGGTACTGGCTGACGGTGTACGGTCTGCTCAGTTTTGTCTATTTGATGATGGTGACGCTGGGCATCAGCATGTTCTTGCTCGACCAGTGGCTGCCGCTGGGATTGCTGGTGCTGGGCATGACGCTCTACAGCAAACTGCTGCTGCCGCTGTTCAAGCTGGGCAAACACATCACCGGCAACGCCACCCAGCCCAACCGCCGCCAAGCGCTGGGCGCGACGGCGGCGATTGCAGCCGTGCTGGTGCTGCTGCTGTGCGTTGTGCCCTTTCCCGATTCGGTGAAAACCCACGGCATTTTGGAAGCCAACAACGCGGGCAAGCTCTACATGCAAACCCAGGGCAAGCTCAAAACCCTGCTCGTGCGCCACGGCGACGCGGTGCAAAAAGGCCAGCTCATCGCCGTGATGGAAAACCCCGACCTTCTAGCCGAAATCAACATGATCGACGCAGCCAAAGTCGAAGCCGATGCCCAATACCGCCAGGCGCTGCACAAATCCCACAACGAACTCGACGCGCTGGTGGAAAAACTCGCCAGTCTGGATGTACGCAGCCGCGAGCTGGCCCAGCAACTGAGCCAGCTCGAAGTGCGCGCCAACCAAAACGGCGAATGGGTCGCGCCCGAGCTGCACGAGTTCAGCGGCGCGTGGCTGCAGCGCGGCTATGCGCTGGGCGAAGTGGTGGATCGCAGCCACTTTCGCTTCGTCGCCGTGATCCCGCAAGAGCAGGCCGACTTTTTGTTCAAACAGACTTTTCGCAACGCCGAGCTGCGCCTGAGCGGTCAGGCCGACCTCAACCTGCCGCTGCCGCAAGTGTTCATCAACCCGTACCACAGCCAGCGTCTGCCCTCGGTGGCGCTGGGCTGGATGGGCGGCGGCGACATTGCCGTCAACACCAGCGAGCCGGGCGGCGACAGGGCCAAAGAAAGCTTTTTTATCCTGCGCGCTGACGTGCCCGCCGACGAACTGGGCCACAGCCGGGCGCTGCACGGCCTGTCGGGCACGCTGCGCCTGCAACTGCCGCCGCAGCCGCTGGCCGCGCAAAGCTGGCGCGCCATGAAGCAACTGGTGCAAAAACGCTACGCCCTATGACTTCCCCGAACAACGCCTGGCACGCGCCGCGCAACGCGGCACAAACCCCGTGGTACAGCCTGCAAGGCTGGCTCGGACTGGGCCGCCACAAAGCGGGCATCAGCCGCCGCCAGTTGCAGCGCACCGCCGCCGAACTGCACGCCCGCCTCCCGCCCACGCCCGCCGACGTGATCGAACCCAGCAGCACCGAACTCGAATCAGCCCGCCGCCAATTGCACCGCCTGCAAATGGCCAGCGCATCGACGCACACGCTGCAAGCGACCGCACAGGCGCTCGAAGTTGTGGCCAAAATGGCTTGTGTCACGCAAGGCCAGCGCGCTTCCCTGCCGCAGCTGCTCGCCGCGCTGGCCATGACGCAGGGCTATTTGATCCAGCTCGCGCCCGGCGAAGGCAAAACGCTGGCCGTCGCGATTGCCGCCGTGCTGATCGCCTGGACGGGCAAGCCGCTGCACATCGTCACCGCCAACGACTACCTCGCCGAGCGCGATGCCGAGTTGATGGCGCCGCTTTACATGGCCTGCGGCCTGAGCGTCGGCAGCATCACCGGCGAAACGCCGCCGCACGCGCTCGCCGCCTGCTACCGCCATTCGATGGTGTATGCGACTGCCAAGCAGTTTTTGGCCGACTATTTGCGCGACGACTTGCTACTCGGCGGCGCGCGCGACCCGGTGCGGCGGCGGCTGTGGCATTTGCAAAACGCCAGCGCTGAAAAAAAACCCGTCATGCGCGGCCTCTACGCCGTCATCATCGACGAGGCCGATGGCATTTTGATCGACGAGGCCACGACGCCGCTCATCATCGCCAGCCCGGAAGAGGACAAGGCCGACATGCTGACGGCGATTCGGCTGGCGCGTGATTTGGTCGAGCAGCTCAAGGTCGAAGTCGATTACACGCTGCACGCCAAAGCGGGCAGCATGGTTCACTTTACCGAACAGGGCAAGCGCCAGATTGAAACGCTCTCCAGCGGCTTTAGCAGCTACTGGCAGGTGCCGACGCGGCGCGAGGAGATTTTTAACCTCGCGCTGATGGCCCGAGAGGTGTTTCAGCTCGACCGCCACTACATCATCAAAGACGGCGAAGTTGTCATCGTCGATGAAGGCACGGGCCGCAGCATGCCGGGGCG
>CAIYKK010000221.1 GCA_903926695.1 uncultured Burkholderiales bacterium | reverse complement strand
CGCAGACCGTGGCCGCTGGCGTGTCGATCAGCACCACATCGAAGCTTTCCCCCAGCGACTCCAGCAGCCGGGAAAATCCCTGCCGCCCGAGCAGCTCCTGCGGATTGGGCGGCAGCGCGCCCGCTGGCAGCACCGACAGGTGCGGCAGCGCGGCAATGCCCGCCACCGCTTCGGTGCCAGCGCGGCCCGCCAGCATGTCAGACAGCCCCGCCCGCTGGCCCAAATGAAAAAGCTGGTGCTGGCGCGGTGCGCGCAAATCGGCATCAATCAGCAAGGTGCGCTCGCCCAGTTGCGAAAACACAATCGCCAGATTGGCCGCCAGATAACTGCGCCCGTCCCCGCTGCCCGCGCTGACGATGGCCAGCCCCTTGCGGTCTTTGTCGCTGGCAAACCAGCGCAGCATCAACTGACTGCGCAGCATGCGCAGCTGCTCCACCGACGCGCTGGTGGGCCGGTAGGCGGCGACCAGTTCGCGGCTCAACAGACTCTCGGGCGTGAGGTAGGCGTACTGAAACTGGATTGACAGGGCAAAGCGCACATCGTCGTCGGTCAACAGGCCCAGCGCCCGGCCCGCCTCGCCAAAGCGCAGGCCGCTTTCGCGCTGAAAAGCCAAAATTCGCTCGGCGTCGGACGCCGACAAGCGCCCGGCATCGATCAGCAGTTCGCCGATGGGCTGGCCCGCGCCCGCCGCCAAGTGGCCGCCAGCGACGGTGAACGGAACGGCTCTGACGGTGTTGTGGGCGTTGTTGGCACTCATGCAGGACTCCCGTTGCCCAGCGCCAGATGCGGCAGGCCGGGAAGTCCACGCGGCGGCTCTGGCTCATCGCTGGAAGAAATATGCGCCAGCACCGGCAGATCCAGCATCTGCACCAGGTCTTGCGCCGAGCGCACGCGGCGATTGGCCAGCTCCAGCATGAGGACAAAAGCCACGCCCAGCAGCGTTCCGCCAAAGGCGGCAATCAGCACGTTGTTGAGCACACGCGGGCTTGACGGCGTGACCGGCGCCGTGGCGGTGTTCAGGCGCACCACGTTGGTCTGGTTGCTCAGGCTTTGCAGGCGCGTTTGCGCGGCGCTCTGGCTGACGGTTTCAAAGTTGCGCTGGGCCGATTCCACGTCGCGCCGGTACACATTGAGTTCGTCGCGCTGCTTGTTGAGCATCAAGACCCGCGTGCGCTGGGCGTTGACAGCGGCCTGCAGCTCGCGCTCGCGGTCTTTACCGACGCGATAAGCGGTGTCGATGGAGGCGGTGATGCGGCCCGATTCAGCCGCCAGCTGGCGCTTGAGCGAAGCCAGTTCAGCCTCGGCGCGCTGGCGCATCGGGTGGTTCACGCCCAGATTCACGCTGTTTTCCTGCACCTTGGCCTGCAGCCGCGCCACATCGGCCTTGAGGCCGTTGATGAGCGGGCTTTGCATGATTTCGGCGACGGTGTCGCCTCGGGCGTTGCGCTTGCTCTGGCTGTCGGTGGTTTCGCCCTGGACCGCCGTGAGCTGGGTGGAAATTTGCGCCAGCTTGGCCGTTTCGTAGTCCACGCGCTCGTCGCTGGAAACGATGCCCGCTTTTTGCTGGTAGTCCGACAGGCGCGCCTGGGCTTCTTCGAGCTTGAGGCGCGAGGCTTTGGTCTGCTCGTCAAACCACTGGGCATAAACACGCGCCGGTTCGGTTTTCAAGGCCAGATTCACGTCCAGATAAGCCTGGGCAAAGGCGTTGACGGTGGCCGCCACGGCTTCAGGGTCCGAGCCTTTGTAGCTGATGTTGATGACGTTGCTTTCGCGGGCGGGCTGCACCTGCAGGCCTTTTTGCAGCGACTCGGCGAGCCAGCTCTCCAGCGTGCCCCGTCCGTTGGTGTCTTTGAGCCACTGGGCGCGGGCTTTCGGGTCTTGGTCGAGCTTGAGCATTTTCACCACCCGCTGGGCCACCCAGTCGCCGCCGATGATGTCCACCTGAGTCGCCATGTAACTGGGCGCGACCAGTCCGGGCATGACCATGCCGGCCACCGGGTCGGGCGTGCGCACATCGACCAGCATAGAGGTCTGAGCCTGGTACTTTTTGGTCATGATCAGGCTCACGGCCAGCGCGGCCACAATCGCCGTCAGCGCAATCAGGGCGGCGAGCTTGAAGCGCGCCCGCAGGATCAACAGGAATTGATAAAGCGTCATGTCAGCTCAAAAAATGCTTTCACGCACATAAATCACGTCTTCAGCCTGCACTGGATCGGTCAGGCTGGGCGAGCTTTCGATCAGCTTGCCGCTGGCGTCCTTGCGGTGCAGGCGCAGGCGGTTCTGGCTGCCGCGCACCGTCGGCCCGCCGCCTTGGGCCAGCGCCTGCATCACCGTCATGCCGCGCTCAATGCGGTAGGGGCCGGGGCGCTGGGCCTCGCCGTAGATGTAGTACACGGGCGCTTTGTTGACATACAGCGTGTCACCGCCGGACACCAAAATGTCCTCGTCCGTCTTGTCGTTGAGGAACAGCGCCGGAATATCGACCACCTTGCGAAAGGGCTGGCCATTGCGCTGGCCGGTGATGATCAGCACGTCGTCGCCCACTGGCGTGGTGCCGCCAGCGGCGGCGAGCATGTCGCTGATGCGGGTGTTGAGCGTTTCCAGCGGAAAGCGCCCCGGATGGCTGACCTGCCCGAGCACCGCCACCTGGTTGCCGCGCACCTGGCGCAGCACGATGTTGACCTGCGGCACCTTGACAAAGCCGCCCGTGCGCAGGGCGTCGGCAATCTTTTTCTCCGCCTCGGCAATCGTCAGGCCGCCCAGCTGCACGCTGCCGACCAGCGGATAGCTGATCACGCCCGTTTCCGACACCCGCGCATCGACCGACAAATCCGGGCTCTGGTACACCTGCACGCCGATGGCGTCGCCCGCGCCGAGCCGGTAATCTTGCTGGAGCGCCGCCCTGGGCGCTTTTGCCGATGTTCCGACCTGCGCAAACGCGCTCACGGCCAGCAGGGACAGCACAGCCGCAGCCCCGTGGCGGGCCAGCCGCCTATGGTCGATAAACGCCATGAATCTCTTCAGAAGTCGGGCCACGCCCTCAGAAAAAAAAATGTAAACAATCACATTATTCTCCGCAATAAATAACAACCGGGCAGGTCAAAGAAATCATCTTATTCGCCCAGCAATGGCCGCGACAATAGCTCTTTCGTCCTATTGAAGAGCCGCCCTTCTTGCGCAACCCGCCATTATTTTCAAGAAACCTGAACCAGGCCCACACTTTTGAGCAGCCTGTTGTACATGCCGAAAGTCGTCCGCTCCCATTTGGTGGCACGTCTTCTCTTCAAGGTGTTGAAAAAATACCGGAACCCGGCCCATTTCATCCACGGTTTATGACGACCCACAAAATGCACCACCCGAACCAGCCGCGCCTGCTCGCCGGACGTGTCCGGCAAATAATAGCCATGCTGGTTCACACAAATATCCATGTTTGAATAAAACATGTTGTAGCCCTCATCCAGATGCAGCACTTTGGAAAAAGGCCATTCAGGGTAATAGGCATTGATCAGATCCTGATCTCCAATCGACTCATGGCCCTGCAGCTGGAGTTGAAAAATAGCTTTCTCCAGCGTGGCCGCAATTTTTTCAGTCAGTTGCGGCGCTGGTTCAATCACCATCAGGCCCGAATTGAGCCGATCCCAGTGCGGATTAACCGTCCGTCCGGCGGCAACGGCGGACATATGCGGCTTGTCAAACAGCTCGTCGATGTTGGTCAGCACCATCATGTCAGAGTCGAGATAGACCAGCTTTTCAAACTCCGTCAGGCCAAACAGATAAATTTTGTCAAAAGTATTTCCCCAGTGGCCCGATTTTTTTTTGAGCGTTTCAGGTATTTCAATGCCGGGAGGCAACCTGATAATGTGCAGGTTTTTTTGACGCAGCAATTCATCCGCACTGGCGGGAATATTTGAAGAAACCGCCACGCACAAAGGATAACCAGCCTTCACCCGCCGCAGCGATTCGCACAACACGATCACGCCGGGTAAATAGCTCATGGTGCTGAGCAATGTCACATAGGCGCGCATGAAAATATCCTTCGTTCAATGATTTAAAAACTCGCCTCAACACCCAGGTTGACGCCATTGTTTTTATAATCCAGCCCGGCTTCCGTGGATTTACGCTTGTCCTGCTGCACAGACACGGTCATCTTGACCGCACGAATTAGCTGCCACTCAAAGGCCAACGAAGCCAGATCAAGCGTATCCTGGCGGTTCGTGGCGGCAAAACCGGGCAATGGTCCTTTGTAATCACGCACGCCGTGGTCATAACGCAGCCGCACGGCGGTTTTTTCCGTAGGCTTCCAGGTCGGGGCAATAAAAAATTGATAACCCTGGTAGTAACTGGCATCTCCAGTCTGGTAGCTGCCCAGTTCACGGCTCAGGCCAAACGTGACTCTGGTTTTTCCGGTAGCCTCCCAGGTCGCATTCAGCTCTCCAGTCATGCCCGAAAAATCACGGGCCGCCAGATCTTCATGCGCCCGGTTAAAGTGCGACACCCGCGCCTGAAGAGCCGTCTTGCCGGTGATCGGCCAGTCAAGCCGTACTTCATGCTCGGTATCTTTAAAACTGCTGGCAAAAAAAGACGATGCAACGCGGTCGGGATAATCACCGCTGCCCTTTTTAAACCGGTACGCCAGCGACGCACTGGATGGAAACACATAACGCACCCCAACTTCAGCGCCTTTCACGCTGGAGTCGCCGTCAAAAGTAAGCGGCTGGCTATTGCGCAGGGTGTTGTCAAAAAAACCACCCAGCACCCGAAAAGCGCCATCCACTTCATACTCTGCATCAAACAGACTGGCGCGCTCCGTGCGGCGATTAACTTCGCCCCGATTTTGCAAATCGGAAGAATTATCCACAAACTCCCGCTGATTCGTTGTCAGGTTGCCGTGCAGCGCTGGCGTCAGGCTCCAGCGCCAGGCTGCGACGTAGCTCAGTGCCGTGAAATTCAGGCTGGAAAACCGCTGATAGCGGTAATCGTCGGCATGAATATCCAGCTCAAAACGCTGCAGGCTGTAGGGCTTGTTCAGCAAAACGCCGACGGTGGTGATGGCCGCCGTGTCTGAGCGGCTTGGCGTTCCGATCACCGACTGGGCGTTGGCCGTATCGGACAGGCGAAACACATTGCTATCGTGCTGCGCAGAAATGCCCGCCTTGAATTGCAAGGTGTCAAGCTCATCGGCCTGCGCACTCAAAGAAATAAATCCCAGCACGGCCAGGGGAACCATCATTAATTCACGAGAATTCATTATTAAATATCTTTCAGGCGGACAGGCTTCCTGCATGCGGCGGCATGCCTTGCCTGACTAAATAAATAAATGGAAAATAACGGGCTGATTCAGGCGGCACAAGTCAAGCTTAAACTCAACTGTGTTGCTGGCGCTATAGTTCTTTTGTCCTATTGAGCGGCCAGCTGTTGCTTTTTAATACGCGGCGCTGTCTTTGAAAACCAGTCGCACGGTCTTGAGGATGATGTAAATATCAAGCTGCAGCGACCAGTTGCGCAAATAATCGAGGTCAAAATCAATGCGCGCCTGCATTTTTTCAACGGTGTCGGTTTCTCCGCGCTGGCCGTTGACCTGCGCCCAGCCGGTGATTCCCGGCCTGACCTTGTGCCGCACCATATAACCTTTGATTAATGTGCGGTACATTTCATTGTGCGCCACCGCGTGCGGGCGCGGGCCGACAATGCTCATGCGCCCCTGCAGCACATTGATAAACTGGGGCAGTTCGTCCAGCGACGTTCTGCGCAGAAAACTGCCCAGCCGGGTAATGCGCGCATCGTTTTTGCGCGCCTGCTCTATTTTTCCGCCGTCTTCCGTCACGGCCATAGAACGAAATTTATACACCACAATCTGCTCACCATCCAGGCCATAGCGCCGCTGCCTGAAAATGACCGGGCCGGGCGAGTCCAGCTTGACCAGCAGCGCAATGACCAGCATCACCGGCAAAATCAGCAACAAAATCAGCAACGAAAAAATAATATCGCTGATCCGCTTGACCGCGCCATTAAATCCCCGAAACGGCGTGTCGCACACCGAGATCACGGCAACGCCGCAGACTGAATCGCTGCGCCCCTGAATCAGGTCAGTGATAAACATGTCGGGCACAAAATAAATCGAGGCGGTAGTGTCTTTCAAATCGTCCAGAATCTGCAGAATCCGGGGCCGCGATGTCATGGGCAGGGACAAATAAATAAACTGAATACGGTTTTTCTTGACGTAACCGGCCATGTCTTCGATTTTTCCAATCAACTTTTGCCGGCCCTGCCCGCCTCTGCGCTCTGCGCTGCGGTCGTCAAAAAATCCCTGCAGCCGAATGTTTGAATAGGCCGAGCCTGTAATATTTTTTGCCAACGACATGCCCTGGGGATTCATGCCGACAATCACCGCGCTGCGCGGCAGGCCCTGCAGTTTGAGCAGCCGGGGCGCTGCGGCCCGGAAAAGAATATGGTTCCAGACCTGCGTCAGCGGCGCCAGCCATAGCCAGGCGCCAATCACGTCGCGCGAAAAGCGGTAAATATAATCGGTCGCAAAACCCGTGAGCAGCAGCAGGCCACAAATCCAGGTCCAATGAAAAAAAATACTGAAAACGAGTTTTCCCACCGATAGCCTCAGCCGCGACGCGCCCGGAAATGTCAGCGAAAAAACAATGATGGCAAGAATCAGGTAAGGCGGGCGCACCGCGCCTTCAAAATAATAGGCCAGCGCCCACAGGGAAAATACCAAAACCAGGGGGTCCAGCACGCTTTCAATCACCTTGAAAATATGGCTTCTGCCCAACCCGATGACGCGGGAATCACGGTGTTCGAGCAGGGCGGAGGCCGATTTGGCCGGATTTACCTCATCCATTAAACGATATCCGGTTGATTTTCGAGACGGCCTGGGCACGGTTAAACACATTGAGCTTCTGGAAAATGCGCTGCATGTGGTTTTTCACGGTGTAGGCGCTGATATTTAAAATGCTGCCGATTTCCGAATTGGTTTTACCCATGGCGACCCAGTCCATGATCTGGTTTTCGCGCTCGCTCAGACCCGGCGCTTCGTCCTGAACGGCGCCCGAGCGAGGTTTCAGGCATTGCCTTCGCTGCTGGGGCAGCGGGGTAATCTGGCGCAGTACGCTGTCCAGGCAGGGCATGAGCACGCACAGGGCCATGCTGGAAGGCTCTGGCGCAATGTCTGCGGCGCTGAGCAGGATGTAGAGGCATTCGTGCTGGCTGCGCTCGTCGCGCAGGCCGTGAATGAGCACTGAGCGCATGCCGCGCAGGGCGCTGCTGAACGAACCGGGCAGGCTGCTGTGGCCCAGCAAATATTCAAAGCGCTGAAAGCTGAAGTGGCACGGTTTTCTGCCAGCGGCCATCCAGCAGTCGTAGAACTTGCTGAGCAAAAACGGCAGCGACTCGGTGCCCACGCCGTAAGAGCGCACGCCCGGCAGGCACGAGAGCATGTCGTGCTGCAGGGCTTTTTCCTGAAAATTTCCCCAGCCCACCAGCAAAATATCGTGCGGCAGGTACTGCTGCACGCCGCCCTGGAGCCACTGCAGCAGTTCAACATGCCGCCGGATCGCCGTGGCGCTCTCGATCAGCTTGACATAGTGGTCAAAATTCTGACCCGATGGCTTGGCGTGCGATAACATGTTTTTCATTTCCCTGCGGTTGTTTTTGGAGGGCGGTTCGGGCCGCTTGCGGCGTGCCCGGCTCTCCCTGCAAGGATGGGATAGCGGGTAGCCCATGCGCATGATGTACATCAATGGCCGCTGTAGGACGCGCTGCACAGTGCGCGTAGGCAAGCCGGACAGCGTCCGTTTTCATACGCCTGTCATGTTGGTGGCCGATGCTCAGGGTTTTCACTTACGTGGAGATTCCCATGCAGCTTCACAAAACCAACTTGGCGCGCGCCGAACTCCAGCCCGGCGTGCGCACCCTGGGCCAGCGCGAGCGCACTTTGCTGCTGCTGGCCGACGGCAGTCGGTCGGCCCAGGATTTTCATAAATTGTTTGATGGCGACGGAGAAAAAATCGCCCTGCGTCTGCTCAGCGAAGGTTTTTTGGAGCGCCAGGGCATGCCCGTGCTGGCGCCTGTCCCCCAGGCTACTGATCAGTTTGAAGGAAAACGCTCGCTGGCCACGGCGCGCATGTTTTTGTTTGATCTGTGCGAGCGCATGTTTGTCCGGCGCAACCCGGAAATGGCCGCTTACTTTCGCGTCGAACTGCGCAACGCCAAAGACGCCAAAACCATGCTCGCCAGCTCACGCCAGATGCTGGAGCACATTGAGAGGGAAGCGGGCCACGAGCGCGCCGACGCCATCAGCCAGCGCCTGGCCATGCTACTGCCCAGCGACGCCTACGAAGACGCCCACGCGCCGGGCTGACCGCACCGATAGGCGCTTGCATTACACTCCCTGCGGTCAGGAGAGAGTTTTCCTCGAGAAAACCGCCGAAGGCGCATGCGCCACCCCCAATGGTGGACTGAACGCTCAGGCAAAAGGACTGGCAACCGCTCTGAAGCGCATAGCGCCCAGGGCGTTCCCAACTGGAGAGAGGCCGCTGTTCAAAGCGGTCCACCGAAGGAGCAAGCCTGCATCGACGGGTGAATCTCTCAGGTAGAGAGGACAGTCGGGGCAGCCCACGGTTTTAACCGTGGATTCATGTTTGCCCCTTCTGAGAACCATGCCATGACCCTCGATATCACGCCTTTGCTGACCACGCCGCTCAACGCCCTGCACCTCGAACTCGGTGCGCGCATGGTGCCGTTTGCCGGTTATTCGATGCCGGTGCAATACCCCGCCGGGCTGATGGCCGAGCATTTGCACACGCGCAGCGCCGCCGG
>CAIYKK010000220.1 GCA_903926695.1 uncultured Burkholderiales bacterium | reverse complement strand
TCGATTCCGCAGCGCGCTGCTTTAACCTAAGAAAGACCCAGGCCATGCACATCGTCGTCTGTATCAAGCAGGTTCCCGATTCGGCGCAGATTCGCGTCCATCCGGTGACCAACACCATCATGCGCCAGGGCGTTCCGGCCATCGTGAACCCGTATGACCTGTTCTCGCTGGAAGAAGCGCTGCGTTTAAAAGACAAGTTCGGCGGCAAGGTCACCATGCTGTGCATGGGGCCGCCGCAAGCCGAAGAAGCGCTACGCAAGTGCATCAGCTTCGGCGCTGACGACGCAGTCTTGGTGACCGACCGCGCTTTTGCCGGTGCCGACACGCTCGCCACGTCTTACGCCCTGAGCGCTGGCGTGCGCCAGATTGCCAAAGAACAAGCCGTCGATATCGTCTTCACCGGCAAGCAGACGATTGACGGCGACACCGCGCAGGTTGGCCCCGGCATCGCCAAGCGCATGGGTTTGCAGCTCCTGACTTACGTTTCACGCATCGTTGAAGTCGATCTGGAAGCGCGCACCATCACCGTCGAGCGGCGCGCTGAAGGCGGCGTGCAGGTGCTGAAAACCTCGCTGCCCTGCCTGATCACGATGCTGGAAAACACCAACGAGATGCGCTTTGCCAATCTGCCCGCCATGATCCACGCCGCCGCCTACCCGGTGCGCAAGTGGAGCAAGGAAGACGCCGGTGTCGAAGACCTGAGCAAAATCGGCCTAAAAGGCTCGCCCACGGTGGTGAGTAAGGTCTTCGGCCCGACGCCGCGCAGCGAAAAAGTCGAAATGCTGGACCTGGAAAACTCCAACCTGCGCGACGTGTCGCTCAACCTGATCCAGAAGATTTTCACCCGCCACCCGACGCTCGAAGCTGATTTGCTGATGTTTCAATCCACGCCCAGCCACAGGGCTTGAGCGAAATTTGGAAGACTTTACCCCTCCTGAATTAATGCCATCCCCCTGAAAAGGGAGGTTTAAAACGGAGTTTGTTTTTGATGAAGGAGATGCCATGAGCCAAGCCCCCAACCCGACGCCGGCCGCCGCCGCGCCAGCCAAGCGCCCCGCTGGCCGAGGCGGGCGCAATCTGGAGCTGTCCGAAGAACTCAAGGCCTACAAAGGCGTCTGGGTTTTTATCGAACACGACCGTGGCCACGTTCACAGCGTGTCCTGGGAGCTCGTCGGCGAAGCGCGCAAGCTGGCCGACACCCTGGGCGTCCAGGTCAGCGCCATTTTGCTCGGCGGCCCGGACGAGCCGCTGGACAAGTTCGCCGCCGAGGCTTTCACGTTTGGCGCGGACAAGGCCTACATCATGAAAGACCCGGTGCTGAAGGGCTACCGCAACGAGCCGTTCACCAAGGGCATGACCGATCTGGTGAACAAATACCAGCCGGAAATTTTCCTGCTCGGCGCGACCTCGATGGGCCGCGATCTGGCGGGTTCCGTCGCCACCACGCTGCTCACGGGCCTGACGGCAGACTGCACCGAACTCAAAATCGACCCGGCCACCCGCGCCTTGGCCGCGACGCGCCCGACCTTTGGCGGTTCGCTGTATTGCACCATCATGACGCTGGCTTACCGCCCGCAAATGGCCACGGTGCGCCCCCGCGTGATGCTGATGCCACGCGCCGACGCCAGCCGCACCGGTGACATCACTTACGACACGCTCGGCATGATCGAAACCGACATCGTCACCAAGATGCTGGATTTCATCGCCGACGCCAACAGCAACAAGATCAACCTGCCGTATGCCGACGTGATCGTCAGCGGCGGCAAGGGCATGAAGAACCCCGAGAACTTCAAGCTGGTGTTTGAACTGGCCCGAGTCCTCGGCGGCGAAGTCGGCTCAACGCGCCCCTGCGTGCAGGCGGGCTGGGTCGAAGCCGACCGGCAAGTCGGCCAGACCGGCAAGACGGTGCGCCCCAAGCTCTACAGTGCCGCCGGGATTTCCGGCGCGATTCAGCACCGCGTGGGCTGCGAAGCGGCTGACGTGATCGTCGCCATCAACACCGACGTGAACGCGCCGATTTTTGAATTTGCGCACTACGGCATCGTCGGCAACGCCATGCAGGTGCTGCCCGCGCTGACCCAGGCTTTCGCCGCGCATCTGGCGCAGCGTCGCCGCCAAGTGGCCTGACCCGCTCACAGGAGAACGAAATGAAAAAAACCTCCCAATTCGACGCCATCGTCGTCGGCGCCGGTCCTTCGGGCAACGCTGCCGCCTACACGCTGGCCAAGGCGGGCCTCAAAGTGCTGCAGATCGAGC
>CAIYKK010000219.1 GCA_903926695.1 uncultured Burkholderiales bacterium | reverse complement strand
CAAATACAGCAAGTTTGCGGGCGCGGGCGACAAAGCCAGCGTGCGCCAGGCGCTGCAAGCCGGTGACACCGCCGCCAGCCCCGCCGCTGAAGCCAGCGCGCCAGCCAGCGAAGCCGCACCAGCCGCCAAGCCCACGCTAAAGGCAAAACGCATCATCAAGGCCAGCTTTGCGCCTGCGCCAGCATATGCACCAGCCGCCGCGCCCGTAGCCGTGGCCACGCCCGCAGCAGCACCAGCGCCCGAAACTGCCCCCGAAGCCGTGCCAGCAGCGCCAGCCCCGCAAGCGGCTGAAGCCACGCACAGCGCCGCCACCGCCGCGCCTGAATCAGCGCCAGAAGCCGCGCCTGAATCAGCGCCTGAATCAGCGCCAGAAGCCGCGCCAGAATCAGCGCCAGAAGCCGCGTCCGAAACCGCGCCAGCCGCCGCCACCGACGCGCCGTTCTAAACCCGCTCCCCGCACGGGACGGGCGCGCCGGGCTATGCGTCCCGGCATACAGCCCGCCCGCAGCTTGCGGCACTCAAAAAATGCGCCTGTGTGCCTGCACTGGCGCATTTTTTGCCAATATCCCGGCCCGTAAAAAATACAGCCCTCGAATGCCCCAAGAAAACATCGACCCCGGCGCCCTGCCCGGCAAGGCCGCCGGCCACACGCCCATGATGCAGCAGTACCACGCCATCAAGGCCGAGTACCCGGACACGCTGGTGTTCTACCGCATGGGCGACTTTTACGAAGTCTTCTACGCCGACGCCGAAAAAGCCGCCCGCCTGCTCGACATCACGCTGACCAAACGCGGCCAGTCGGCAGGCGAGCCGGTGGTGATGGCGGGCATTCCCTTTCACGCGCTGGAAGGCTATCTGGCCAAGCTGATCAAATTCGGCGAATCGGTGGCGATTTGCGAGCAGGTCGGCGACGTGGCGACGAGCAAAGGCCCGGTGGAGCGCAAAGTCGTGCGCGTCGTCACGCCCGGCACGCTGACCGATACCGAACTCCTGAGCGACAAAAGCGAAGCGATTTTGCTGGCCGTCCACCAAGGCAAGCGCAACACCTGCGGCCTGGCGTGGTTGAGTGTCACGCAAAGCCAGATTCACCTGGCGCACTGCGCGCCGGACGAGCTGGAAAGCTGGCTGGCGCGCATCAACCCAAGCGAGCTGCTCTACAGCGCCGATGCCACGCCCGCCTTCGAGCAGCGCCTGAAAACCTGGCGCTGCCCGGCCAGCGCCCGCCCGGCGTGGCAGTTTGACGCGGGCCTCGGCATGCGGCGATTGCTGGAGCAATTCAAAGTCGCCTCACTGGCCGCTTGGCATGCCGAAAGCCTGAGCGAAGCCCACGCCGCCGCGTCCGCGCTGCTGGGTTACGCCGAACACACGCAAGGCCGCGCCCTGCCCCACGTTCAAGGCCTGCACGTCGTGCGCCCCGACGAGCTGATCGAATTGCCGCCCGCCACCCGGCGCAACCTCGAACTCACGCAGACGCTGCGCGGCGAGGATTCGCCCACGCTGTTTTCGCTGTTGGATACCTGCGCGACGGGCATGGGCAGCCGCGCTTTAAAAAGCTGGCTGCTCAGTCCGCGCCGCGAGCGGACGCAGGCGGCCCGCCGCTTGGAAGCCATCGCACAATTGCGTAACAGCGGCAGCGAGCAAACCCTGCGCGCCCAGCTCAAGGGCTGCAGCGACGTGGAACGCATCACCGCCCGCGTCGCGCTGCGCCAAGTCAGGCCGCGTGAACTCGTCGCGCTGCAACTGACGCTGGACAAAGTGGCCCAGCTTGCGCCGCCAGCGCCAGACGCACCGCAACTCTCCGCCCTGCTGACGGCGATTTTCCAAGACCTCCAGCCCCCGCCCGGCTGCGCCGAATTGCTGCGCCAGTGCATCCTCGATGAGCCCGCCGCGCTGATCCGCGACGGCGGTGTCATCAACCACGGCTGCGACGCTGATCTGGACGAGCTGCGCGCCATCCAGACCAACTGCGACGACTTTTTGCTCGCCCTGGAAATCCGCGAAAAGGCGCGCACCGGCATTGCCAACCTGCGCGTGCAGTTCAACAAAGTTCACGGCTTTTACATCGAGGTGACACAAGGCCAGACCAGCAAGGTGCCCGACGACTACCGCCGCCGCCAGACGTTAAAAAACGCCGAACGCTACATCACGCCCGAACTGAAGACTTTTGAAGACAAAGCCCTGTCAGCGCAAGAGCGGGCGCTGGCGCGGGAAAAGTGGCTCTACGAGCTGCTGCTCGACCAGTTGCAGGAATTCGTGCCCGCGTTGAGCCGTCTGGCCAAAGCGCTGGCCGCGCTGGATGCGCTGTGCGCGCTGGCCGAGCGTTCGCTCACGCTGGGCTGGTGCGCACCTAGCTTTGCCAAAGAACCGTGCATCGCCATCACGCAAGGCCGCCATCCGGTCGTCGAAGCGCGGTTGCTGGAAACCGGCGGCGCGGCCTTCATCGCCAACGACTGCAGCCTCACCGGCAAGCAGCGCCTGCAGATGATCACCGGCCCGAACATGGGCGGCAAATCGACCTACATGCGCCAGGTCGCGCTGATCGTGCTGCTGGCGTCCATCGGCTCCTACGTGCCCGCCAGCGCCTGCCGCCTCGGGCCGATTGACGCCATTCACACGCGCATAGGCGCGGCGGACGACGTGGCGAACGCGCAATCGACCTTCATGCTCGAAATGCTGGAAGCGGCGTAAATCCTGCACGCCGCCACGCCCTATTCACTCGTGCTGATGGACGAAATCGGGCGCGGCACCTCGACTTTTGACGGGCTGGCGCTGGCGGGTGGCATTGCTGCTTACCTGCACAACAAGGCGCAGGCGTTCACGCTGTTTGCGACGCATTATTTTGAATTGACCGAGTTTCCAGCGCAGCACCACGGCGCCGTGAATGTCCATGTCAGCGCGATTGAATCGGGCGCGGACATCGTCTTTATGCACCACATCGAACCCGGCCCGGCCAGCAAAAGCTACGGCATTGCCGTGGCCAAGCTGGCGGGCGTGCCTGCTTCGGTGGTCAGCCACGCCCGCCACGCGCTGGCCGCGCTCGAAGCCCAGCAGGCTCAGGCCAGCGCCCAGGTGGACCTGTTTGCGCCTGCCCCTGATGCCGCCCCGGTCGAAAAAAGTGCTGTCGAGCTGGCATTGGGTACCATAGACCCCGACGCCCTGAGCCCCCGCGAAGCGCTCGAAGCCCTGTACCGGCTCAAAAAGCTGGTCCCGCGCGCCTGAAATCACGGCGCACTACAACAACTATTTTTAAACCTCTGCAGACATCTCTTATGACTTATTGCGTCGCTGCCAAACTCAACGCTGGCCTGGTTTTTCTCTCCGACTCGCGCACCAACGCAGGCGTGGACAACATCAGCACTTTCCGCAAAATGATTGTTTACGAAAAGCCGGGCGACCGCTTTATGGTGCTGCTGTCGGCGGGCAATCTGTCCATTTCGCAATCGGTGCGCGAGATTTTGCAAATCGAGCACCTCAAAGACCCCGATGGCGGCGAGCCGATCACCATCTGGAACGCCAAAAGCATGTTCGACGCGGCCCGCGTGCTGGGCGCGGCCATCCGCCGCATTTACGAGCGCGATGCCGCCTCACTGCGCAAGGCCGATGTGGATTTCAATGTGTCGCTGATTTTTGGCGGCCAGATCAGGGGCGAGGCCATGCGCCTGTTTCAGGTCTATTCGGCGGGCAACTTCATCGAAGCGACGGACGAGACGCCCTACTTTCAGCTCGGCGAGTCCAAATACGGCAAGCCCGTGCTGGACCGCGTGCTCACGCCCACAACGCCGCTGGACGAAGCCTCCAAGTGCCTGATGGTGTCGATGGATTCAACCATCAAGTCGAACCTGTCCGTGGGCCTGCCGCTCGATATGGTGATTTATGAAAACAACCACTTCCAGAGCGATCAGGTGGTCTGCATCGACCACGACAACCCTTATTACCAGATGCTCCATAACAACTGGGGCCGCAAGCTGCGCGAAGTTTTTGACAGCATCGAAGATCCGGTGTGGGACGGCTCACACACCGACATTCCGCTGAAAATGCCCGCCGTGCGCCACGACGTGCTGAAAAAAATCACCACGCCGCACGAAAAGCTGATTTAAGCGGCGCGCCGGGCCGCAGCGCCCGGCCCGCGCTTGGGTTGATGTGCAATCAGTCCTTCCAGACGACCAGCCCGCTCCAGGCGGTCGCCAGCACCACGAGGCCGAAACCGATGCGGTACCAGGCAAACATCACAAAGCTGTGCGTGGAGATGTAGCGCAGCAGCCAGCGAATGCACAGCCAGGCGCTGATGAACGAAAACAGCAGCCCGACGCCAAACAGCGGCAAGTCGTCCATAGACAGCAGGGCGCGCTCTTTGTACAGGCTGTAAACCCCCGCGCCGATCAGCGTCGGAATGGCCAGATAAAACGAAAAATCCGTCGCCGCCTTGCGCGACAGGCCCATGAGCATGCCGCCAATAATCGTCGAGCCGCTGCGGCTGGTGCCCGGAATCATGGCAAAACACTGCACCAAACCGACCTTGAGCGCGTCCAGCGCCGTCATTTCATCGACCGTGTGAATCCGGGTGACGGCAGGGTTGCGCTCCTGGCGTTTTTCCGCCCACAAAATGATGAAGCCGCCAATGATGAAAGTGCTCGCCACCACCACCGGCGTGAACAAATTAGCCTTGATGGCCTTGCCAAACAGCAGCCCGAGCATCACGGCGGGCAAAAAGGCGATCAGCACATTGAGCGCAAACTGGCGCGCCTGAAAGCTGCTCGGCAGCGCAACCACGGTGTCGCGGATTTTTTGCCAGTACACCAAAATCACGGCAAAAATGGCGCCGGTCTGAATGGCGATGTCAAACACCTTGGCCTTGTCATCGTCAAACCCGAGCAGCGAACCGGCCAGAATCAGGTGGCCGGTCGAGGAAATCGGCAGAAATTCGGTCAAGCCCTCCACCACACCCATGATGACGGCTTTGATCAACAGTAAAACATCCACGCTGGCTCCTTAAAAGGCGCCAATTATCGCCCGGCCAGTCGTGCGCCAGCCGGAGCTAGGTTACCCCGCCCCGGCCCGCCCGGATCAGAACGAGTGGCGAATGCCCACGTTGAACAGCGTCGTGGTGGCGTTGGCCGCCGTGCCGCCAGCGACCACCGTGGTCAGCAGCGTGGCGCCCGCCTTGGCGTCGGCAAAAGCGATCTGGCCGTACAGCGTGGTGCGTTTGGACAGCGAATATTCGTCGCTCAAAATCAGTGTCGAGGTTTTGTCCGTGCTGTTGTTTTTATCCTTGCCGGAATAAAAAGCCACCATCGCGGTATTGCTGGAAGAGGTTTTCCAATCCAGGCCCAGGCCCATTACGCCGACATTGCTGGTTTCAACCAGTGCGGCATTTTTATTCACGCCGCGCAGATAATTGATTTTGGCAGTGACATCGCCCATCGTATAACCGGCACCCAGCGTGTAGAGCTGGCTCATGCGCTTGGAAGTGCCGGGCAGATTGGTCGATTGGTAAGCGGCTGACAATGACACCGGGCCGGAATAAGTCGCGCCCAGAGAATAAACCGAACCCTTTTTCTCAGAAACGCTATAACCGGCGGCAATGCCGACTGGACCGAGTTTATTGCTGTAGGTAATGGCGTTTTGCAAAAACACGCCGACATCGTTATTGCCGTTATTGCCAGTCGTCAGCGCGCCCGAGTTGTACGCCCATGAATACAGGCCGGAGAGATTTTCACGCAGGCCGCGCGGGTCGGTGGCGGCAAAGGCCAAAACAGCCGGGCCGTACTGGTTGCCCAAAGTGAGCGTGCCCATGCTGGCCGAAGAAAGGCCAACATTGGACTGGCGGCGGAACATTGTGGTGCCCGTGCCTGCGCCCGTGTCAGCTGCAAAATGGCCTTCCAGATTAAAGACCGCTTTCAGCCCGCCGCCCAGGTCTTCCGCGCCGCGAAAGCCCCAGATACTGGGGGAAATGCCGCCATTGGCCATTGTGGTCTGAGAAGCGCCGGGCACGACTGTTTTGCTTTGCATCTGCAGACCGAGATCAACATTGCCATAAACAGTCACGGAACTTTGGGCGGCTGCCATGCCCGAAACCAGAGCCAGGGCAGCAAGCGCGATCAAATGTTTTTTCATCAGGTATGTCTCCATTATTTGGGATAGCCACTCAGCGGTGGGCAGACCTGATCAGCAAAACTTATGCCTGATGAAAAATCGTCCGTTTTAAAGCCCGGCTGCAGCAGCGGATTTTTCAGATTTCTCGGGAGAAAACTGGCGCTATTTTGGCCTTCTGCGCCTGAAAATATCAGCAGCGGCGGCCTGCAACACTGTACACGCCGAGTGAATCAAATCGGCACAAGATTGATCATTAACAGAACAATATGGCTGCGGCCTGAAACAGCTGCACCCGTGCGCCAGCTCAAAACGTCGTCCATAAAAAAGCCTGCATTCAAGCAGGCTTTTTTGACGCAGCACCGCTGGCTTTAGCGCCGTCCGTCGTGCCCGTGGCGGTCGCCGCCGCCGTGGCCGTTGCCCTCACCCCGGCCATCGCGCTGGTAATACACCGGGCCGTAACCCTGGCCACCTTCGTAGCCGTAGCCACCACGCCAATGGTGGCCGTGACGGCGTTCGTAATACACAGGCTGGGCTTGCATGTACACCGGCGCAGGCTGCACAAACACCGGCGCAGGCTGTACAAACACCGGGGCGGGCTGCACATAAACAGGCACTGGCTGCACCACCACCGGCTGATAGATGGAGCCGACATTGCCCACATTGACCACAGCGCCCGGCGTGGCGACGCCGACGGACCACTGCACGTTGTCCCGCGCGTGTGCGCTGCCCGCAAAACCCATGGCAGCAAGCGCCAGACCAGCGGCACCAGCGGCGAGCACGGCTGAAAAGTTGGGCTTGATGGCTGTCTTCATCTGATTCTCCTGAAAAAAGGGTAAAAACTGCCCTTGCCTTGATTAAACGCAGCACCCGGCGCGCCGACTACCGCATGCACAGTGAAGAGCGTAGCCAAACGTAAGCCCCAGCGCCACCGCCTAGAATCGCTGCATGACCTCTTTCGCCCCTACCCCAGCCGCTGCACCCGCCCCCAAAGAAGCCCTCAAACCCAGCAATTTCCTGCGCCAGATCATCGAAAAAGACCTGCAGGAAGGCACCTACGCCGCCCGTCAGTGGGGCGGCAGCCCCGGCGACGCCGCCCACCACGCCACCGGCCCGCTGGACGCCGCCAAAGTGCGCCTGCGCTTCCCGCCCGAGCCGAACGGTTACTTACATGTTGGTCACGCCAAAAGCATCTGCCTGAACTTCGGCCTCGCGCGCGACTACGGCGGCGTGTGCCACCTGCGCTTTGACGACACCAACCCCGAAAAAGAAGACACCGAATACGTCGATTCGATCAAAGACGCCGTGCAATGGCTGGGCTTTGACTGGCACAACGCGGGCGTCAATGGCGAAGAAGTCAACCTCTACCAGGCCAGCGACTATTTCGACTTCATGTACCGCGCCGCCGAGCATCTGATTGAAACCGGCTTCGCCTACGTCGATGAGCAAAGCGCCGAAGAAATGCGCGTCAACCGGGGCGACTTCAACAAACCCGGCACCGACAGCCCGTTCCGCAGCCGCACCCCGGCAGAAAACCTCGCCCGCTTCCGCGAAATGCGCGATGGCCAGCTCGCCGACGGCGCCGCCGTGCTGCGCGCCAAAATCGACATGGCCTCGCCCAACATCAACCTGCGCGACCCGGCCATCTACCGCATCCGCCGCGCCCAT
>CAIYKK010000218.1 GCA_903926695.1 uncultured Burkholderiales bacterium | reverse complement strand
CGGGGAGGTTGTCGGCAGCACTTCAAAGGAGAGGTTGTCCCGGCTCGCGCCGCCGTCAAACAGCGTGAGCTCAATCCCTACTTTGGCGGCGAAGTAGTCCATCATGTCTTGGACGACATCGGGCTTGGCCGTCGCGGTCAAGCACAAGATGGGAGGAATCGGGCCTTGGCCAGCCCTTTTGTTCATGAAGCGGCCGACATAGCGGTAGTCGGGCCTGAAGTCGTGGCCCCATTTGGAGATGCAGTGGGCTTCGTCGAGCACCCATGCGCCGATCTCGCGCTGAGCCAGCGCATTGCGCAGGGTGCAGCTTCGCAGCTGTTCGGGCGCAATGATGAGAATGGAGATGTCGCCCAGCCGAAGCCGGTCAAGCACGGCGGTGCGCTCGGGCATGGACAGCAGACCGTTGATGGCGGCCGAGGTGCAATTTCTGTAATTTCGGAAAATCAGAAATAATTTCCTTCAGCCTGTTTTTTTCAGGCTTGTTTCTGGAATTCCGAAATGAATTGCGCTTTGAACTCAACATCATCCAAAAGCTTGGACTGCACACTTGAGACGGCCGCAGGGCCGCGCCTGGTCCATCAGACCAGCGATATCGGCCAACTGGTCCGAATGCAGCGCAAAAAACAAGGCTTGCGCATTGACGATGCAGCGGCGTTCACCCATGTGTCCGTGGACCTGCTCTCCCGCCTGGAAAACGGCAAAGGCAGCATAGGGCTGGAAAAAGTGTTGTCCGTTCTGGACGGACTCGGTCTTTATTTGGTGGTGAGCCCCCGCAACGATCCCTTGCTGCGAGAGCTTTTGCGTGCCAGCCCATCGGGCACCGAAGCGCAAAAGCCTTGACCATAAGCCATTTCCTTTGCCTGCATGCAAACGGACGGCTGGCAAGCACCCCGGAGGGATGCGCCGGGCGCGCTCAAGCGCTTTGCCGAGAACTTGCTGCCTGAACGGGCACTGGACATCTCAGCCACCACTTGCAACCCGTCCAAAATATCAGGCCTTGGCCGATGCAAAAGTGCTTGGATCGCGTCATTGCCTATCTAAAGGGGAAAACCTTCCGGGTCTAGCAAGTCATTGCTGTTGCCATTTGTCAGAAACTCACGTATATTTTCGTACATGAGCACGAGCATCAAAACCGCCGAACTGATTCGTCAGCGCATCGAAAAGATGTCGGCAGGGGAGCCTTTCACCCCGACAGCCTTTCTGGCGTTTGGCACGCGTGCGTCCGTTGATCAGACCCTGTCTCGCCTGGTCAAGGCGGGCACCATTGAGCGCGTGACGCGGGGAGTTTTTATGCGTCCCGAAGTCAGCCGCTTTGTGGGCAAGGTGATGCCAGAGCCACTCAAAGTGGCCGAAACAATCGCCAAGGCTACCGGCGCTATCGTCGGGATTCATGGCGCAGAAGCTGCCCGCCGACTCGAACTCACCACCCAGGTTCCGACCCAATCCGTGTTCTCGACCTCAGGTCCGTCCAAGCGCATTCGTGTTGGAAAGATGGATATTCGCTTGCAGCACGTTTGCCAGCGCAAGCTGGCACTGGCCGGTCGGCCTGCTGGCCTGGCTATCGCTGCGATGTGGTACCTGGGCAAGACGCAAGTGACGCCGTCGCTGATCGAGAAGATCCGGCGCAAGCTCTCAGGCGATGAGTTTGAGGCGCTGAAGTGCGCGACCAGCTCGATGCCCGCGTGGATGAGCGACGCTTTTCTGCGGCATGGGCGTGATGTAGGGGGCGTTCATGGCTGAATCGTTTCTGCACCTGAGTCCGGGCGAGCAGTCGCAAATCTATCGCGCGCTCGGGCCGCAGCTTTCACGCGCCCCTGTCGTCCTGGAAAAGGACATCTGGGTGTGCTGGGTGCTGCAGACCCTGTTCACGATGCCGAACCGTCTGCCGATGGCGTTCAAGGGCGGCACTTCGCTGTCCAAGGTGTTCGGTGCGATTGCCCGGTTCTCCGAAGATGTGGACATCACGCTCGACTATCGGGGATTGGACAGCAGCTTTGATCCGTTCGCAGCAGGCGTGTCGAACAGCCAGTTGCGCAAGTTCAGCGATTCGCTGAAGTCTTTTGTGCGCGAACATGCCCACGGCGTTGTTGTCCCTCATTTTAAGGAGCGGCTGGCCGCCGAGTTCGGTGCTGACTTTCGCCCTGTCGAGATCAGCGAAGACGGCGAGCAAATGCGCATGTACTACCCGACCGTGCTCAATGCCGCCGGAGGTTATGTCGGCAACAGCGTCCTGATCGAGTTCGGCGGGCGCAACATCACGGAGCCCAACGCGCAATACGTTGTTCGGCCTGATATCGCCGAGCATGTCCCCGCTCTGGAATTTCCCAGCTCCCGCGTGAGCGTGCTGTCACCGGCCCGCACGTTCTGGGAAAAGGCGACGCTGATGCACGTCGAATGCCAGCGCGGCGAGTTCCGGGCCAGCGCAGAGCGCCTGTCGCGCCATTGGTACGACCTTGCCATGCTGGCTGACCTTGAGCATGGGCAAAGCGCCCTGGCCAATCGCGACCTGCTCGCTGATGTCGTCAAACACAAGAAGGTCTTCTACAACACCAGCTATGCCAACTACGATGCCTGTCTTGCCGGACAGCTCAGGCTGCTTCCTGATAAATCCGTCTTGGCGGCCTTGGGCGCAGACTTCCAGCGCATGATCGACGCTGGAATGTTCATTGGCGATGCGCCCGCCTTTGATGCCATTATCGAGCGG
>CAIYKK010000217.1 GCA_903926695.1 uncultured Burkholderiales bacterium | reverse complement strand
GCAGGCGCTGGGTGATGCCGCTCGGGCTGGCGTCAAAAATTCGTTTGGCCGCCGACAGGGCGCTTTGCGCAATCGCCGTTTCCGCGTGGGTCAGCGGAATGCGCCCGGCCATGTGGGTGGCACCGTGAAGCGCCTTGCTGATCGCCTGGCGGTTCGGGTGCTCGTCCAGCGGCACCAGGCTGTTGGCCTCGCGCGCGCCAGAAAGGCACACCCAACCATCAATCACCTCGACCTTGCGGCCGTCCTGGGTGGATTTGACGTAGGTGGCCGGCATGATCAGAACTTCACCAGGATGTCTTCGTCGCGCAGAATCATCTGGCAGGCCAGACGCCACGGCGCTGGGGTGTCAGTGTTTTCGGCTTCGGCGAGGTGTGCTGCGGTGATCTTGCCTGCGAGCTTCAAGACGGTTTTTTCCTTTTCCGTCATCGCCACGCCGATGGGGTGCTTGGACGACAGCACCGAAACCTGCACCTGGCAGGAGCCGCACTCGCCGTTTTCGCACTCGAATTCGACGGGAATCTTGTGCGCCTTGGCCACCGACAGCAGCGTCTTGGTGTCGCCCGCGACGGCATAGACGGTCACATCTTTCTTCAAATTGTCGGGAGAGCTGAAAGTTACATTGGCCATGATGTACTCAAAAAATCAATAAGGGTGAAAGAAAAAAGGGCCTGGGTTTGCACCCAGACCCTTGCCGCTTGACTAGCGGATGATGTCGTAGCTGTAATCAGTCTTCGCGGTCTCAATGGTGTTGGCATCGAGCGCTTCAAAGAACTCGTCCAGCAGCGTCACCAAGACGCGCATGCCGCCTTCGTAACCCCAGGTGGGGAAACGGTGGTAGTGGTGGCGGTCAAAAATCGGGAACACCATGCGCACCAGAGGCACGTTGCAGTCGCGCTCCAGATACTTGCCGTAGGTGTTGCCGATCAGGAAATCGACCGGCTCGGTGAACAGCAGCGAACGCAGGTGCCACAAATCACGCTTCGGATAGACCTTGCAGCCTGCGCCATAAGGCGAGGAGTCAAGCAGCGCCTTGACACGGATTTCCCACTCTTTGGCACCGTTGGTGGACAAAATGTGGGCCGGTTCGGCGCCGAGTTCCAGCAGGAACTGGGTGTAACCGATCAACTGGTCTGGGTCGCCGTACAGCGCATAGCGCTTGCCGTGCAGGTGGGCCTGGCTGTCAGCCATCGCATCCACCAGTTCGCCGCGCTCTTTTTCGAGTTCCACAGGAATTGGCTTGCCGGTCAGGCGGGAGATTTCCATCAGGAACTTGTCGGTGCCCGACACGCCCACGGGCGCATTCAGCACGACGACTTCCTGGCCATGCTCACGGATGAACTTGGTGGTTTTCTCGCAGCAGAATTCCTGGAACACGATGGTCGCCTTGGCGTGCAGGCCAGCGACGACTTCTTCCTTCGTGGTGCCGCCAGCGTACATGCGGAATTCGCCGTCCGTGGGGGTGTTCCAGTTGCCCGATGGGTCGCACAGGACGTTGACCTTGACGCCGAACAGGTCAAAAATCCGGCGGATTTCTTTCATGTTGCCAACCACATAAGCGTCAAAACCGGCGATGAAGTTGATGCTGTCGTCTTCCACGCGAACCAGTGGCTCGGTGGTCTTGGCCTTGCCGTCCCAGAAGTGGCGCAGAACACCCATCAGCGCGTTGTCGTAGCCGGTGATGTGGCTGCCGACGAACGCTGGCGTGTGAGCGAACGGCACGTCGAATTCTTCGGGGATGCTGCCTTTTTGCTTGCTGGTCTTGATGAACGCGTCCACGTCATCGCCGATGACTTCGGCCATGCAGGTGGTGGACACCGCAATCATGTCCGGCTTGTACAGGCTGTAGGCGTTGGCCAGGCCATCGACCATGTTGTTCAGGCCGCCGAACACGGCTGCGTCTTCGGTCATCGAAGAGCTGACGCAGGACGTTGGCTCCTTGAAGTGGCGGCTGAAGTGCGAGCGGTAGTAAGCGACGCAGCCTTGCGAGCCGTGAACAAAAGACAGCGTCTTGGCAAAACCGTTGGCCACATACACCGCGCCCAGCGGCTGGCAAGCCTTGGCGGGGTTGACGGTCAGCGCGTCGCGGGCGAAGTTCTTTTGCTTGTAGTCTTCGGTCTTGGTCCACTCGACGATTTGCTTGATGGCGTCGTCGGAATGCTTGAATTCAAAGTCCGCTTTCTTGGTGCGGAACATTTCGGTGTACTCGAGCTCACGGAACAGCAGTTCGTGGTCGAGAATCTTGTCGGCTGATTGAGGCATGGTGGGGGCTCCAAAGGTGAGAGGTTCGGAAAAGGCGGCCGGGGTACACCGGCCGTCCGGGTCGTCTTAAGCGGCTTTCTTCCAGGGAGCCTTGGTCAGGCCCCAGATCGGGCTGGAAATGGCCATGTCCATGTCACGGGCAAAGATGGCAAAGCCGTCATAGCCGTGGTAAGGACCGGAGTAATCCCAGCTGTGCATCTGGCGGAAGGGCACGCCCATCTTTTGAAACACATACTTTTCCTTGATGCCCGAGCCGACGAGGTCAGGCTGGACCTGCTCGACGAATTTCTCGAACTCGTAGCCGGTCACGTCGTCATAGATCAGCGTGCCGTCTTTGACGTAGTGCGTGGTGCGCTGGTAGTCGTCGTTGTGGCCGAACTCGTAGCCGGTGCCGACGATTTCCATGCCCAAATCTTCGTAAGCGCCGATGACGTGGCGCGGACGCAGGCCGCCGATAAACAGCATGACCTTTTTGCCCTGCAGACGCGGCTTGAACTTGTCCACCACGGCTTGCATCAGCGGCTTGTACTTGGCGATAACTTCTTCAGCCTTGGCTTTGACGGTGTCATCGAAGTGGCTGGCGATTTCGCGCAGGCTTTTCTCGATCATCGTGGGGCCGAAGAAGTTGTATTCGACCCATGGAATACCGTACTTTTCTTCCATGTGCCGGCTGATGTAGTTCATCGAGCGGTAGCAGTGCAGCACGTTGAGCTTGGCTTTGGGCGTGTTTTCGATTTCAGCGATGGTGCCGTCGCCGGACCACTGGGAAATCACGCGCAGGCCCATTTCTTCGAGCAGGATGCGGCTGGACCAGGCGTCGCCGCCGATGTTGTAGTCGCCAATGATCGCCACGTCGTAAGGCGTGGAGACAAATTCGGGGTATTTGTTGGGGTCGGTCTTGTCGAACACCCAGTCGCGGATCGCGTCGTTGGCCAAATGGTGGCCGAGCGACTGGCTCACGCCCCGGAAACCTTCGCAGCGCACGGGTACGATGGTCTTGCCTTCGTACTCTTTGCTTTTCTTCTTGGACACGGCTTCGATGTCGTCGCCGATCAGGCCAATCGGGCATTCCGACTGGATGGAAATGCCTTTGTTCAGCGGGAACAGGACTTGAATTTCGTCGATCAGCTTGTCGAGCTTTTTGTCGCCGCCGAAAACGATGTCTTTTTCCTGGAAATCGGAGGTGAACTGCATCGTCCCAAAGGTGTCGATGCCGGTGGTGCCGATGTAGTAGTTGCGCCGCGATGCCCACGAATACTGGCCGCAGCCGACCGGGCCGTGGCTGATGTGAACCATGTCCTTGATCGGGCCCCACACCACGCCTTTAGAGCCAGCGTAGGCGCAGCCGCGAATCGTCATCACGCCGGGCAGCGACTTGATATTGGACTTGACGCCGCAATCGGGCTTGCCTTCTTCAAACGAGCCCAGGTGTTTGGCGCGCCGCTTGGCCATCTTTTCGGGATAGGCTTTCAGCACTTCATCAATCAGGGCCTTGTTCGCGGCCTTGCGATCTTCAACGGTGGCAGTCATGGGGAACTCCAGTAGGTAAATGTTTTCGTCTGGTACAAGTCCCAGCCTGATTCATCTCGCGGCAAATCAGGCCGGACTCAGTACCTCTTAGGCCGCAGCAGCCAGTGCAGCAGCAGTCTTGCCCACTTGCGTTTCGTCAATCGTGTCCATGATGCCGAATTCCATCAGCATGTCTTCCAGCTGATCCATCGTGATGGGGGTTGGAATCGTGCCGTTGCCAGCGTTGTTATGGATCTTGCTGGCCAGCGTGCGGTATTCGCCAGCCTGCTTGGAGTCAGGAGCGTATTCAATCACCGTCATGCGGCGCAGTTCAGCGTGCTGAACAACGTTGTCGCGTGGGATGAAGTGAATCAGCTTGGTGCCCAGCATGCCAGCCAGGGCGTC
>CAIYKK010000216.1 GCA_903926695.1 uncultured Burkholderiales bacterium | reverse complement strand
GCTTCGGTGAACACGCTCACAATGCGCGAGCGCATGGTGTCGGCAAACTCGTCGAGGCGGAAGTTTTGATCCGTGCCCGCCACTTCCTTGAGGAACTTGGGCGCATCGACGATGCGGAAATCGTAGCTGCCAAAAGCGCGCAGGCGCACCACGCCAAAGTCGCGGTCGCGCATCATGATGGGGTTGGACGTGCCCCACTTGTTGCCCGTGAACAGGCGCGTGTTCAGGTAATAAACGTCGCATTTGAACGGCGAATTAAAGCCGTATTTCCAGCCCTGCAGCGTGGACAGAATCGGGATGTTTTCAGTCGCCAGCGTGTGTTTGCCCGGCTTGAACAGGTCCGCGTACTGGCCCGCCGAGACAAACTGCGCCAGCTGCGACTCGCGCACGATGAGCTGCGCGCCGTTTTTGATTTCCTTGTCCTCGTCCGGCCAGCGGTACGAGAGCGTGTCGCGGGAGTCATCGGTCCACTCGATGATGTCAATGAATTGATTCTGGAAAACGTCGAACAGGCCCATGATGTGTGTCCTTGTCTGGTTGTATCGAAAAGAAAAATTTGGCTTGTCTATTATCAGCGCCGGGCTTTCAGCCCTTGAGCCCCTTGGCGGCGCGGGCCACGATGTCTTGCGACGCCATATCCTTGGCGCACCAGCCCGCCACGATGCGCGCTGAGTCTGATAGCCCGTGCATTTCCGGCCCCGCGCCTTCGCCCTGCAGCGTCCAGACCGGCACCTGCGCTTTGCGCAGCGCATCGGCCATCACCGTCTGCGAGGGCCAATAGACGTTTTTGTCCTTCGGGTCGCCCAGCACAAACACACGCAGCTTGGGGTGCATCCTGGCCTTGACGATGAACTGCGTCGGCTCATACGAATCGGTGTAATTGGTCATGTCGCGGGTACGGCCCGCCATTTCCCAGCGGATGCGCGGCGACGAAATCGCCGAACCCGGCACTGCGCAAATGATGTCAGCGCGCTCGGTGATCAGCGCCGAAGTCAGGTGGCCGCCGCCGCTTTGCCCGGCCACCACCCATTCGTCAATGCCCAGGCGTTTTTTGAGCTGATCCATTGCCGCCGACACCAGTTCAGACTCGCCGATGCGGCGGCGCTGCATGTGGTCGCCCGACGAGCCATGCGTGCCGGGGCGGCCAAAATAAATATACGGCGCGCCCAGGTATTTGGCCCAGCTGTCGGCGTTTTTTTGCAGATGGGAATTGGTTTCTTCGAGGTAGTTTTTGCCGGTTTTGCCTTCGCCGACAAAAATATCGCCGTGGAAAAACACGATGGCGCGTTTGGCGGGCTTGGCGTCAAAACCGCCTTTCCAGTATTTCAGGCATTCAGCGCCGGAGTTTTTGGTTTGCACCCACACCGAATTGGCGGCGGCATTGCACTGGACCTCGGTGGCGCGAACGCCGCTCATCAGCGCCGCTTCGGAAAAATCGCCCTTGTCGGAAAAAGCGACCCGCTTGACCTGCGCTTGGCTGGGTAGCGCGACAAAAGCGCTGGCGGCCAGCAGGGCGAGGGGAATCCCCTTGAAGATTGATTTGATGTGGAGAGGGTGTTTCATGGCGAATTATCTGCCATGCTCAAGAGCCAATGGCCTCAAGCCGCCCCAGCCAGTCTGAAAAATGCGGGCATTCTTGGCGCATGGTGTCCAGCCCGATTTCCAGCGCCGCCAGCACGCCCAGCAGCGGCTTTTCATAACCCGGAATCAGCGCTTCGACTCTTTTCGAGGGCGCGGTGACCGGCGAATCGTTGATATGTTCCGGCGTGGCAAAGCTGTCTCGAATGGTTTGAAAATCGGCGCGCAACTCCGGGCGGTCTATGCCGCTGGCGAAGGCGGCGCAGTTGCTGAACAGCAGGGCTTCAAATTCGTGCATCACGACAAAGGGCACAAAGCGCTGCGCGACGTGCGCCACGCCGAGGGCGCTGGCCAAGTCTTGCGTAATGGCCGATTCGATGGCGGCGGCTTTATCCGCGTGGGTTTTGGCGTTCGCTTCGGCGCGGCCCGGCCAGGCTTTGGGGCCGGAGGCGGGCAGTGCGTAGTAATCCACCATCGTGGTGGCGACGCCGCCTTTGTCGCTTTGCAAATGGCGGCAAATATCGTCTCTCACCGCCGTCCAGGCCTTGACGCCGCCGCGCCGCTCCCGCAGCCGGGCATTGCCCATGAGGCGGGCCGAGACCGCGCCGTAACCGCACGCCAGCAGGTGCGGCGCCAGCAGTTCATTCACAAAGGTTTCTTCGGTTTGCCCTTCGACATGCACCAGTAGCCG
>CAIYKK010000215.1 GCA_903926695.1 uncultured Burkholderiales bacterium | reverse complement strand
TTTCCGGCCCACACCGGCCTGTGGGACATGACGCGCAAAACCGAAGGCGACGCGCTGGCGCGCATGGCGCTGGTGCCGCGCACGCTCGAAGCGCGCGGGCTGGACGCCACGCCGCCCATGCAGGCCAAACTGCGCAAGGTCGGCTCGCCCGACGCGCTGCGGGCGGTCGCCATTCTGGACATTTTGCTGCGCGACGAAATCGGCCACGTCGCCATCGGCAACCACTGGTACCGCCATCTGTGCAGCCAGCGCGGGCTGGAGCCGCTGGCCACTTACGCGGAACTGTCCCGGCAATACGGCGCGCCGCGCCTCAAAGGCCCGCTCAATCTGGAGGCGCGGCGGGCCGCCGGTTTTGACGCCGCCGAGCTGGCGTTGCTCTGCGCCAGCGCCTGAAAAAGCGCTGAAACTCAACATTCGGTAACCCCATTTCGGGTGATGGCGAAAAAGTTTTGCGCGGGCTAGACTGCTTTCAGCACCCAAAGGAGTTGACCCATGAGCCAGCCACTGCTGACAGCCACATCGCCCTTGCCATCCCTGCCCGCCGGTATCGCCCTGCAGTTGCCGCAAGGCCAACAGTTGGGTGCGCCCGATGCGCCGGTGCGGCTGCTGCTGTCGAACTGGTCGAGCATGGCGCGCCTCAAGGCTGGCCAGATTGGCGCGCTGGCCGAGGAATATGTCGAGGGCGGGCTGCAGCTCGAAGGCGCGATGCGCGACGTGATGCGGGCAGTCACCCAGCTGCTGCCGGGCAACCCGGCGCAAAACCAGAGCCGCTGGTGGTCCGGCCTGTTGCAGCGCGCCCAGTCCCTGACGGCGCACACGCTGGCCCGAGACGCGGCGCAAATCGAGTTTCATTACGACGTGTCGGACGCGTTTTATGCGCTGTGGCTGGACCCGCGCCAGGTGTATTCCTGCGCTTATTACCGCCAGCCGGATATGGCGCTGGCGCAGGCACAGGAAGCCAAGCTCGATCACATTTGCCGCAAGCTGATGCTGCAGCCCGGCGAGCATTTTCTCGACATCGGCGCGGGCTGGGGCGCGCTGCTGCTGTGGGCCGCCGAGCATTACGGCGTCAACGCCACCGGCATCACGCTGTCGAAAAACCAGCACGCCCATGTCCAGCAGCTCATTGATCAAAAAGGCCTGGGCCAGCGGGTTCATATCCAGTTGCAGGACTACCGCGACATGCCTGAAGACCGGCTGTTCGACAAAATCTCGTCGGTCGGCATGTTTGAACATGTCGGGCAGGCCAACATGGCGGCGTATTTCGGCAAGATCAGGCGGCTGCTGGCGCCCGGCGGGCTGGCGCTCAACCACGGCATCACGGCTGGCGGCCTGAAGCACCGCGAGCTGGGCGCGGGCATGGGCCAGTTCATTGAAAAATACATTTTTCCCGGCGGCGAGCTGCTGCATGTGAGCGACGTGCTGGCTTATCTGGCGGGCGCCGGGCTGGAAATGGTCGATACCGAAAACCTGCGCCCGCACTATGCGCGCACGCTGTGGGCGTGGTCGGACGCGCTGGAGTCGCGGCTTGATCAGGCGCGCCAGGTGCTGACCTGCGACGGCGGCGCCAAGCGGGCCGAAAAAATCCTGCGCGCTTATCGCCTGTATCTGGCGGGCAGCGCCATGAGTTTTGAACAAGGCTGGATTTCGCTGCACCAAGTGCTGGCCGCCCGGCCCGCCAGCGATTTCAAAGCCGAAACGCTCAAAGGCGCGCAATCGGTTTATCCGTTCAGCCGCGATTACATCTACTAAAGTGGACCCCCAAGTCAAGACAATTTTTCACTCAATTTAAGCTGCACTCGGTTTGACTCGCAGCTGGACGGCGCTGCCGACGGCGTCGAGCGCTTATGTGCTGGCCGTGCGCATGGGCTACAACGGCGGTTTTGTGGCCGGGCTCATCACGCTGTCCACGCTGCTGGGCATGGTGAGCCTGCCGTTTGCGCTAGGCTTGCTGCGCTAGCGCCCAGGCCACATGCTCGCGCACCATTTCGCTCGGGTGATCAACCCGCGCATTTAGACTGACCTTGATCGCCTCGGACTGCGCCACACCGGCGGACAGAGCGTTGCCCAGCGCCACGGCCACGTTGCGCAGCCAGCGTTCATGGCCGATGCGCCGAATCGGGCTGCCTTCGGTGAAGCGCAAAAATTCCGCCTCGCTCCAGCCAAACAAAGTGACCAGCTGCTGGCCGCTCAAGCCTTGGCGCTCGTCAAAATCAGGCAACGCGCTGCGCTGGGCAAACTTGTTCCAGGGGCAAACCAGTTGGCAGTCGTCGCAACCGTAGATGCGGTTACCCATCAAGGGGCGAAATTCCAACGGAATCGGGCCGTAATGTTCAATGGTCAGGTAAGAAATGCAACGCCTCGCGTCCACTCTGTAGGGTGCAACGATGGCCCGCGTAGGGCAAATATCAATGCAGGCGTGGCAACTGCCGCAATGGGGCGTGACCGGCTCGGTCGGCGGCAGCGCCATATCGACAAAAATCTCTCCCAAGAAAAACATCGAGCCCGCTTGCCGGTTGAGCACCAGCGTATGTTTGCCGCGCCAGCCCTGGCCGCTGCGCGCCGCCAGCTCGGCTTCGAGCACCGGGGCCGAGTCGGTAAAAGCGCGGTGGCCGAACGCGCCCACTTTCAAGGCAATGCGCTCGGCAAGCTTTTGCAGGCGGCTGCGCATCACCTTGTGGTAGTCCCGCCCCCGCGCATACACTGAAATGATCCCTTCGGCGGGTCGCGTCAGGCGGCTCAATTCCAAGGTCTGCCACTGGCCCGGCAGCGCGGGGGTCGCCGATGGTAAATAATCCATCCGGGCGGTAATCACGCTCACGGTGCCGGGCATCAACTCCGCCGGGCGCGCCCGTTTGAGGCCGTGAGCGGCCATGTAGTGCATGTCGCCATGAAAACCGGCGGCCAGCCACGCCGATAATCCAGCCTCGGCTGACTCCAAATCAACACTTGAAACGAAAATTTGCGAAAATCCGAGTTCTCTCGCAAAAATTTGAATTTCAGAAATAAATTGATGACTGTTACAATGATTACAGATCGGCATCCATTGATTATAAAAAACATGACTTGGCAAGACGAGACCAGCACAGCCGCATTTGCCCATGCACTAGCTCAGCAGCCATCGATTGGCAACGCCGTGATTGAACTGCACGGCGATCTGGGCGCCGGAAAGACCACTTTTGCGCGCCACCTGCTCGCCAGCCTGGGCGTACAGGGCCGCATCAAAAGCCCAACCTACGCTGTCGTAGAACCTTACACATTGCAGACTTGCGCTCAGCAGCCGGGCCACAATTGGGCTATGGCAATCTGGCATTTTGATTTTTACCGTTTCAATGATCCGCACGAGTGGGAGGAAGCGGGGTTTCGCGACATTTTTGCCAGCTCCGGCCTCAAACTGGTCGAGTGGCCGCAAAAAGCAGGCGCCCATCTGCCCGTGCCGGATCTGGTTATCCAAATTGAACTGCAGGCCAACGAATCCCGCTTTATTACCTTGACGGCGTACACCCCCACGGGGGCGGAGTTAATTTCATGAAGAAAAAACCCAATAATTCACCCGTCAACCTGAGCCGGCGCAGCGCCCTCCAAGCGGGCACCATAGCGCTGCTGCTGGGCACGCAGCACATTGCCAGAGGCGCGACCATCATGGCCGTGCGCGTGTGGCCCGCCAAGGACTACACGCGCCTGACCATCGAGTCGGACAACGCCATCAAGGCGCGGCAGTTTTTCATCCCCGAGCCGCCGCGCCTGGCCGTCGATATCGAAGGCATTGACCTGATTCCAGCCCTGCGCGAGCTGGTGGCCAAGGTCAAACCGGACGATCCGAACATTGCAGGCATCCGCATCGGGCAGAACATGCCGGGCGTGGTGCGGCTGGTGATGGACCTCAAGCAGCCCATGCTGCCACAGGTGTTCACCCTGGCGCCCGTGGCCGCTTACCAGCACCGGCTGGTGTTTGACCTGTACCCGGCCCAGCCCGCCGATCCGCTCGAAATCCTGATCAGCGAACACGCCCGCAGCCAGCCCGCACTGCTGGCGGCCTCGGCGGCAGTGCCAGCCTCTGCAGCCCAAGCGGTGCCAGCCGCAGCGCAGGCATCGGCCGCCGCACAGGCAGCCCCGGCGATACCCGTGACACAAGCAGCGTCCGCCGCCAAAGTCGTCCCCGTCGCCCTGCCCGCCATCAAAATCCCGTCGCCCGAAGATCCGCTGGGCAAGCTGATTGCTGACCAGTTCAGCAAGGCCGCCCAGACCAGCACCCCGGCCAAACTGGCCGAGAAAAAAATCCAGCCCGTCAGCCTGCCCGCGACCCGCATCGACACGCCCGTGGCGCGCGCCAACGTCCCGACGGCTCGCGGCAAAACCGACCGGCTGGTCATTGTCGCCCTGGACCCCGGCCACGGCGGCGAAGACCCCGGCGCCATCGGCCCAGGCGGCACACGCGAAAAAGACGTGGTGCTGCAAATTGCCCTGCGTCTGCGCGACCGCATCAACCAGCAGCCCAACATGCGCGCCTACCTCACCCGCGATGCCGATTTTTTTGTGCCGCTCAATGTGCGGGTGCAAAAGGCACGCAGCGTGCAGGCCGACCTGTTCATCAGCCTGCATGCCGATGCTTTTTTTACCGCCGTGCCGCAGGGCGCCAGCGTTTTTGCCCTGAGCGAAAAAGGTGCCTCCAGCAGCGCCGCCCGCTGGCTGGCGAACAAGGAAAACTCAGCCGATCTGGTCGGTGGCATCAACCTGCAGTCCAAGGACGCGCAGACCCGAAAACTCCTGCTCGACCTGAGCACCGCCGCCCAGATCAATGACAGTCTGAAACTCGGCGGCTTCATGCTCGGCGAGATGGGCAGCGTCGGCAAGCTGCACAAAGGACAGGTCGAACAGGCCAGCTTTGCCGTCCTCAAGGCGCCTGACATTCCCAGCGTGCTGGTCGAAACAGCCTTCATCAGCAACCCGCTTGAGGAAACCCGGCTGCGCAGCGACAGCTACCAGACCCAGCTGGCGAACGCGCTGATGCGTGGCATCAACCAGTATTTTTCAAAAAATCCACCGATGGGGCGCAACCGCGCCGTGTAAGCCCGCTGCCACGGGCCTGTCCAGCCGCAGCGGCGGCTTTCTCCTACAGACGCAGACGGTTTGGACGCCTAGAGTCAGGGCACGGGCAGCGCCAAGGCCAGTGCGTTATCGGGCACTTTTGGCGAGGCGACCTGTTTTTTTTGTTTGAAAAAGGCAATTTTCATGAACCCAAAAATCCTGCTCGCCGCAGTTGCGGCCACGCTGATAACCCTGAGCGGCTGCGCCAGCCACCCCACCAACGCCCAAATCGGCACGGCCACCGGCGCCGTGCTGGGCGGCGTGGTCGGTGACGCTGTATTTGGCGGCACGCTGGGCACGGTCGGTGGCGCCGCTGCCGGCGCCGTCATCGGCAACGAGATCGGTAAAAAGCGCTAACTCCGGCGACGCCTTCCGGCTCACTGACCGGCTTGAATCGCACTGCGCCCGGCTTGGCGTTTGGCCCGCCACGCGCCCACGGCCACCAGTAGGGTGGGAAGCAGAATCATCGCCCAGATGATCTTGTCCAGATGGGCCTTGACAAACGGCACGTTGCCGAAAAAATAACCCACGGTGACGATGCCGCCCACCCACAGCGCGCCGCCCGACACGTCGTAAAGCGTGAACTTGCGCCGCGTCATCTGCGACACGCCCGCCACAAAAGGCGCAAAGGTGCGCAAAAATGGCATAAAACGCGCCGCAATGATGGTGACACCGCCGTAACGCTCATAAAACGCATGCGCCTGGTTGAACGCCTTTTTGTTGAACAGGCGCGAGTCCTCCCACTGAAACACCTTGGGGCCGAAATAGTGGCCAATGGTGTAGTTGGACTGGTTGCCCAGCACGGCGGCGGCCAGCAGCAGCCCCACGGTGAGCGGATAGTCCATCAGGCCGACGCCGCACATCGCACCCGCCACAAAGAGCAGCGAATCGCCGGGCAAAAACGGCATGACAACCACGCCGGTTTCCACAAAAATGATCAAAAACAGCAGCGCATAGACCCAGGCGCCGTAGCTGGCCACAAAGTCCTGCAGGTGCCGGTCAACGTGAAGAATGAAATCGATGAGGTAGGTGACTAGTTCCATGATGCCGATTTTGACAGGTCTGGCGCACGCTTTGGCCCTGCGGTCGGGCAGTGCAACAGCGTCGGACAACGCTTACACCACTTGGCGCGCCGCGCTGAAAACGGCAGGGCCGGGCAGCCCTTTTAATGATCCGGTTCGCAGCTACTGCGTTCAAAGCTGTTACTGATTCACTTTTTTGGGAGCAACGCCATGAGCACCACAACACCTCCTCCGTATGCCGGTCCTGCCGAACGCAGCCCCCAGCCCAGTTTCATGCCCACGGTGCTGGACTGGATCGCCCTGCTGCTGGTGATCATAGGCGGCCTGAACTGGGGCCTGGTCGGCGCTTTTGATGTTGATCTGGTGGCCCTGCTGTTTGGCGACATGACCCTGCTGACGCGGGCGGTTTACGCTCTGGTCGGTATCGCGGCGCTGTACAGCCTGAGCCTGCTGGCACGTTTTTCGCGCCGAAGCAGTTGACGCCGCGCATTGAGGCCGCGCCGCCTGACAATGCGCCAGCCGCCTGATTTCAGCCCGGCCTGCATGCCGGGCCGCTGCGTGTGCGGGTCATGGTCACGCGGGGTCATGGCGCACAGGCCGGGCGCCTAAAATCTGCCTCTCATGACACCACAACCCGCCACCCGCCGCCCCATCCGCGACCTGCCCGATGAACTGATCAGCCAGATCGCCGCTGGCGAAGTGGTGGAGCGCCCGGCCTCCGTGGTGCGCGAACTGATCGACAACGCGCTGGACGCGGGCGCAACGCAGATCACGCTGCGCCTGCAAGCGGGCGGCGTGCGCCTGATTGCCGTGGAAGACGACGGCTCAGGCATTCCCCGCGAAGAACTGCCCGTCGCGCTGCGCCGCCATGCGACCAGCAAAATCGCCTCGCTGCAAGACCTGGAAGCTGTGGGAACGATGGGTTTTCGGGGCGAGGCGCTGGCGGCCATCAATTCCATTGCCGACATGAGCCTGCTGTCCAGAACGGTGGACAGCGAACACGCCTGGCAGCTTGATGGCCGCACCGGCGAGATCAAACCGGCGGCACGCGCACGCGGCACCAGCGTTGAGGTGCGCGAGCTGTTTTACGCCACACCCGCACGGCGCAAGTTTTTAAAAACCGACGCGACGGAGTTGGCACACTGCCTTGACGCCGTGCGCCGCCACGCGCTGGTGCGGCCCGACGTGGGTTTTGCCGTCTGGCACGAGGGCAAGCTGGCCGAGCAGTGGCGCGCCTGCGTCGGCGCGGGCGGCGTGAACAGGGCGGGCAGCGCGGGCGGCGCGAATAGCGCAAATAACGCAGGCGGCGTGGATGGCGCGGGCGATGTGAACAGCGCGGGCAGTGCGGACGGCGTGAACAGCGCTGGCGGCCTCAATGACACCAGCGGAATCGACGGCCTTCGCGCCCACGACCAGCGCCTGGCCGACGTGCTGGGCGCCGAGTTTGTCGCCCAGTCCATCGCCGTGCATTACGAAAGCAGCGCCCGCCGCGCCGACGGCCAGCCCGCCGTGCGCGTCTGGGGCCGCGCCGGTCTGCCCGACGCCGCTCGCTCCCGCGCCGACCAGCAATTTGCCTACGTCAATGGTCGCTACGTGCGCGACAAAATTCTCACCCACGCCGCCCGCAGCGCCTACGAGGATGTGCTGCACGGCAACCGCCAGCCGGTGTATGCGCTGTATGTCGAGATCGACCCGGCCAGAGTCGATGTGAACGTACACCCGACCAAAATCGAAGTGCGCTTTCGCGACAGCCGCGAAGTGCATCAGGCCGTGCGCCACGCCACTGAAGACGCGCTGGCCGCGCCTCGCGCTGGGGCTGGCGCTGCGCTGACCGCTGCGACTGCGGACGTGGCGACGGAAGGCCGCCAGCAGCCGGACGATGGCGGCAGCGGCAGCGGTGGCAGCAATAGGACCAATGGCGAGTCTCGCCCCGGTTCTGGTTCCGGCTTCGGCTCCAGTTTCAGCTCAGGCGCGGGCGGTGCCCTCAAGTCCAAACCAGCGCCCGCCCGCCAAGGCTGGGCGCAACCCACAATGGACTTCAGCGCCAGCCGCAGCCAGCGCGTCAGCGACTTTGAGGCGCTGTGGCCGATTGGATGGCCTGCCAGCACCGCCCTCCCCGCCACAGGCCAAGACGCGACGGACAGAACCGGAACGGACGCAGACACAGGCGAGGCATCTGACACAGCCAGCAGCGCTGGCCTGCGCGCCGTCGGCTCCGGCCCAAGCCGCGCCCCGGCAGAAGCCATCACCCCAAACGCCCCCCACAGCGCCCCGCCCGCCAGCGACTGGCCGCTAGGCCGCGCCCTGGCCCAGCTGCAAGGCGTTTACATCCTCGCTGAAAACGCCCACGGCCTGATCGTCGTGGACATGCACGCGGCGCACGAGCGCATCGTTTATGAGCGGCTCAAAAGCCAGTTCGACACCTCGCGCATTGCCAGCCAGCCGCTGTTGATTCCGGCCACCTTTGCCGCCACGGCGCAGGAAGTTGCCACCGCCGAAGCCAGCGCCGACACTTTACAAACGCTGGGTCTGGAAATCACCCCGTTTTCGCCCAAAACCCTGGCCGTGCGCGCCGTGCCCACCAGTCTGGCGCTCGGCGACGCCGTTGAACTGGCCCGCAGCGTCTTGGCCGAACTGGCCCAGATGGATGCCAGCACCGTGATCGAGCGCGCACAAAACGAGCTGCTCGGCACCATGGCCTGCCACGGCGCAGTGCGCGCCAACCGGCGGCTCACGCTGGACGAAATGAACGCCCTGCTGCGCCAGATGGAAGCGACCGAGCGCTCCGACCAGTGCAACCACGGCCGCCCGACGTGGCGCCAGCTCAGCCTGAAGGAGCTGGACGGCTTGTTTTTGCGCGGGCGCTGACCGGGAAACCTGTCAAAGCGTCCTTTTTCCTCCCTAATCCATTGCCTAATGAAACGCATCTCGCCCCTCCTCTCCATCACCTTGGCCGTGTCCCTGCTGACAGGCTGCACCGCCGTTGACAAACAGCAGCGCAGCTCAATTTTCGAGCCCGATAACCGCAGCTGGCCGATCAGCGCCGAACTGGCCTCGCAGTTCAAAGATGTCTGGATCAACTATGACTCCACCGTCACCGGCCAGCCGGCCAAGCTCCACGGCCTGTGGCTGCCCGCCGATGCCAAGCAGCCCGGCTGGAGCGGTGCCGCGCAAGCCCCGCTGCTGCTGTTTCTGCACGGCGCGCACTGGAACGTGACCGCCTCGTCCGAACGCATTCAGCACATGCAAAAACTCGGCTTTTCCGTGCTGGCGATTGACTACCGGGGTTTTGGCAAAAGCACGCCCGGCCTGCCCTCCGAAACGATGGCTTACGAAGACACGCGGGCCGCCTGGAACTGGCTGGGCGCGCAGCATCCGGGCCAGCCGCGCTACATCTTCGGCCATTCGCTGGGCGGGGCGATGGCCATCGAACTGGCCTCCAAAGTCAGTGACGAAGCCGGCACCATCGTCGAATGCACCTTCAGCTCAATTGCCGATGTCTTTGCCGCCACCTCGGAATGGGGCTGGCTACCGATGGACGCGTTGATGACCCAGCCTTTCGCGTCGGTGGACAAGGTCGCGCGCGTGGGCGCGCCGCTGCTGGTCGTGCATGGCACGAAAGACACGCGGGTGCCGTTCCCGCTGGGCCAAAAGCTCTACGCCGCCGCCGTGCAGCCCAAAACCTTTGTGCAGATCGACGGCGGCACCCACGAGGGCACCAATGCGCTGGCCGATGCGCAGTACAAGATCGCCCTGCGTCAGCTGTTTTCCAGCGGCCAGGCGACGCAGCGCTGACCTTGCGCCCCGCCCTGCTCGCCCTGAATCAGCCGCAGCGGCCAGCCCAGGCTTAAAGGCTTGCGAGTGCCCAAAAAAGGCTATGTCACCGTTAAATGTGGACATCGCGGCGTCCCCAACGATAGGCAAAACGGTGGCATAGCCATAAAAAAGGCGCGGCGAGATTGCCAGTGGACTGCGGCGCGGCGGGTGGGCGCTTTCTGGTAGCCTCAATGGCATGTTTGCTTTTCCCGCCCCTTCTCCTGCGCCGACTCCCGCACTTTTCACTGCGCCCCTGACGGGCGCGTTTCCCGCGCCGATTCCCGGCGCGCCGCCTTTGCCTCCTATCGCGCTCGCAGGCCCGACCGCTTCGGGCAAAACGGCGGCAGCGCTGGCCATTGCCCGGCGCTGGCCGACGGAAATCATCAGCGTCGATTCCGCCCTCGTCTATCGCGGCATGGACATCGGCACGGCCAAACCGTCGGCTGCCGAACTCGCCGCCGCGCCGCACCACTTGATCGACATCCGCGACCCGCTCAACGCCTACAGCGCCGCCGAGTTTGTGCAGGACGCGCAGCGACTCATCGGCGAGATTCAGGCGCGTGGCCGGTTGCCGCTGCTCGTGGGCGGTACCATGCTGTATTTCAA
>CAIYKK010000214.1 GCA_903926695.1 uncultured Burkholderiales bacterium | reverse complement strand
GATGTCGAGTCGGGCTACAGCAACGGCCAGGCGGCGCGGCCCAGCTACGAAGCGGTCTGCACCGGGCGCACCGGCTGCAATGAAGTCGTCCGGCTGACTTACGACCCGGCGCAGATCACGCTGCGCGAGATGCTAGAAATCTTCTTCGTCATTCACGACCCGACCACGCTGAACCGCCAGGGCAACGATGCGGGCACGCAGTACCGCAGCGGCATTTATTATTCGACGCCCGCGCAAAAAGAAGTCGCCGACGACATGATTCGCCAGATGAGCCAGGACAAATTATTCGGCCAGCCCATCGTGACCGAAGTCTTGCCGCTGGAAAACTACTGGCCCGCCGAGGATTACCACCAGGATTATTTTGAAAATAACCCGAACCAAGGCTATTGCGCCTTCGTCGTCGGGCCGAAGGTGGAGAAGTTTCGCAAGACGTTTGCGGCGCGGGTCAAGGATTGACGGACTGACCGCGTCGGGCAAAGTAAAACCACTCGCCTCCGACTTCGGCCTGTGGGTTCGGGAACACGACAAAGCCGTCGTCCGGCGCGCAGACTGGCTCGCCGCTGTGGCGCGTGCCGATCAGCTCGCCCGCCTTCACAGCATCAAAACTGTCCCAGTCGCGGCTGAAGCGGTCGCAGGGATGTTCCAGGTCGGTGACATCAACCAGCCGCAGAATTTCGCGCCCGGCGGGCATGGGCTGCAGCGGCAGCGCGGCCAGTCCCAGCAGCGCCAGCGTCTGCAAAATCGCCAGCCGGGCGACTTGCACGGCCTGCGGGTCGCCATGCTGGCCGCATTCGAGCGTGATGCCGTAGCCGCCGCGTGAGCGCGTGTATTCGACGGTGCCGACGCCGTAGTTGGGGTTGGTCGCTGGGCCGGTCGTGCGCCGCTGCGCGCCGCGTGCGTAGGTTTCGAGCCAGCCTTCGAGAATCCGGTGCGGCCCGGCGTGCAGCGCCAGCGCCAGCTCTTCGGCGGCGTGGCTGAACGGCTCCAGCGCGCCGGTGTTGTTTTGCGGCCCGAGCATGGCAAACGGCGCGCCGCCGGTGTGAAACGAATGCAGATCGAGTATCACGTCGTGCGCGTCCAGCAGCGGGCACAGCGCGTTGGCAATGCGGTCTTCAAAATCTTGCGCGATGGGCTTGGGTGCCATGCTGCGGTTCAAATTGCGCTCGCCGCTGCGCTGCTTGAGCTGATAGGCCAGCGGATTGGTCACCGGCACCAACGTCAGCGCGCCGCGCTCAATGGCCAGCGCGCCGCTGTCGAGTTCTTCAATCAATTGCGTGATGGCCTGGGTGCCGCAGGTTTCGTTGCCGTGAACCGCGCCCAGAATCAGCAGGCACGGCCCCGGCGCCAGGCCGTGGTAAGTCAGGGTGCGCAGGTGGGCCGGGCGCGGCGGGCGGGTTGTCTCAAGGGGGCTGGGGGTTGGGGCGTGCATAAGCATCTTTATACCGCCGTTTGCGTTGGCGGCGGGCGCGCTTGGCTGTCCCTGGCGGGCGCATCCGCTGCCGGACGCCGCGCTGTCGGGCCAGTGATGTCGGCCCGCAGCCCAAGGCGGCAGCTCAAGGCGTTTTCGTCGGGAACGAAAAATCCGTCTTCACCACCAGCCGCAGCACGGAAAAACGCGCCACCGCGCCCAAAGCGGTTTCGCGGCCCGTTTCAAAGTGCAAATCGACGTTGTCGCTCACGCGCCAGCCCAGCATCAGCGCGTTGCGGCGCATGGGCGCGTAGGCGCTGAAACCCGCTTCGGTGCTTAGTAGCGCCGCGCCGGGGCCGCTCAGGCTGTGGCTCGCTTCGATGCGCTCGGCGCGCACGCCCACTTGCGCTTTGGGATGAAAGCGCCACACGGCATCGACCCAGCCGCCCCGATTGTTGCCCCGGTACTGCGCGCTGCCGTTGGCCGATGAGAGCGAGCCGCTGTCGCGGCGCACCAAGCCCGCCGCCGAGACGGAAACCGGCCACTGGCGGCTGTCCCAGCGCAGGCTCGCGCCCGCCACGTCGCTGCTGCCGTCGAAGCAAATCACCTGTTTGAGCGCGGCATCGCACAGCGGCGCGCTGTGCGAGTGCGCGCCGTTGGCGCCGCTGATTTGCGCGCCCCGGCCTTGTGGGTTGAAGCGGGCGGCAAATCCGTCGAGCTGCCAGTCGCCCCAGCTTGCGCCAAGGTGCAGCGACGGAGCCGCCGACGCGGCGCTGGAACCCGGAAACACCTGGCCTTTCCACACGCCCGCAT
>CAIYKK010000213.1 GCA_903926695.1 uncultured Burkholderiales bacterium | reverse complement strand
CGTCGCCCGGTTTGCCGCCGTGCAACCTCGAAAACTCATGGGCCAGCGCCAGCGTGCTGGCACCGCCGCAACACGGGTCATAAACCTGTCCGCGTACCGGCGCGAGCACGGACACCAGCAACCAATCAACGCTGCGCGGCGTGTAATCGTCCCCGCCGCGCTTGCCCTCGGCGCTGGCGAACATGCCCAGAAAATACTCGTACACCTGCCCGAGCACGTCGCGGGCTGTAGAGGGGTTGTCGCCAAAACCGATGGTGGAAATCAAATCGACCAGCTCGCCCAGCTTGCCGTCGGGCAGTTGGGCACGGGCGTAGCGCTTGTCCAGAATGTTTTTGAGGCTGGGGTTTTCCGCCTCGATCAGCGTCAAGGTGTCGTCGATGCGCTTGCCGATGTCCACCTGCTTGGCCGCTGCGCGCAGCGCTTCCCAGCGGGCGGCTTCCGGCACCCAGAAGACGTTCACTTCCTTGTAATAGTCGCGGTCTTCCAGTTCGGCGGCAATGTCTGCCGGGTCGGCGTCGCCGTAGTAATAGTCGTCCTGCGGGTCGCTCAGGCGCGTGGTGAGTTCGGCGCGGCGGGCGGCGAAGGTGTCGGAAATGTATTTGACGAAGATCAGGCCGAGCACCAAATGCTTGTATTCAGCCGCGTCCATGTTGGCGCGCAGCTTGTCGGCGGTGGCCCAGAGTGTTTTTTTGATGTCGTCGATCATGCGGTGGCGTTTTTTCGGGGTCGGATTTGTTATGTCTAGAACTTCTGGATTATGAAGGCCGGGGCAGTTCTTCAAACCATCTGCGCGCCCGGCAGCCTCACCAGCCACGCCCTGAAAACCGCCAGCGCGCCGCTGGAGCGTCAGGCTTTCACCCTGCTTTTGGCGGCCCATCAAGTCCAGCGTGTCGCGCTCCAGCGCATTGAGCCGGGTCGAGACTTGGCGCGCATAGTCCAGCCCCGCCGGGGTCAGGGTCATGAATCGATTGTTCAGCACTATGGCGCGGCCTATGATTCCTCCATCATTATTTTGTAAAGAGACACCGCCATGCGTTCTACCGCCCGCTTTTCCTGGTCCGACCCCTTTTTGCTCGACAGCCAGCTCACCGACGAAGAGTGCGCCGTGCGCGACGCCGCCCGCGCTTACTGTCAAGAGCGCCTGCTGCCCCGCGTCACCGAAGCCTTTCGCCACGAAACCACCGACGCGGCCATCTTCCGCGAAATGGGCGCGCTCGGCCTGCTCGGCGCGACGATTCCCGAAGCCTACGGCGGCGCGGGCCTGAACTATGTCTGCTACGGCCTCGTCGCCCGCGAAGTCGAGCGCGTGGATTCGGGCTACCGCTCGATGATGAGCGTGCAGTCGTCGCTGGTCATGGTGCCCATCAACGAGTTCGGCACCGAAGCGCAAAAGCAGAAATACCTGCCCAGGCTGGCCAGCGGAGAGTTCATCGGCTGCTTCGGCCTGACCGAGCCGGACCACGGCTCCGACCCCGGCAGCATGGTGACGCGGGCGCGCAAAGTTCCGGGCGGCTACAGCCTGAGCGGCGCGAAGATGTGGATTACCAACAGCCCGATTGCCGACGTGTTTGTGGTCTGGGCCAAGGACGACGAAGGCGCGATTCGCGGCTTTGTGCTGGAAAAGGGCTGGAAGGGTTTAAGCACCCCGGCGATTCACGGCAAGGTCGGCCTGCGCGCCTCGATCACCGGCGAGATTGTCATGGACGAGGTCTTTGTGCCTGAAGCGAACATTCTGCCCAACGTCAGCGGCCTCAAAGGCCCATTCGGTTGCCTCAACAAAGCCCGCTACGGCATCGCCTGGGGTGCGCTAGGTGCGGCGGAAGACTGCTGGTTCCGCGCTCGCCAGTACACGATGGACCGGCAACAGTTTGGTCGCCCGCTGGCGGCCAACCAGCTGATTCAGAAAAAACTGGCCGACATGCAAACCGAAATCACGCTTGGCCTGCAAGCCTGCTTGCGCGTTGGCCGCTTGATGGATGAAGACCAGGCTGCGCCCGAAATGATCTCGATGATCAAGCGCAACTCTTGCGGCAAGTCGCTGGACATTGCCCGGTTGGCGCGCGACATGATGGGCGGCAATGGGATCTCGGACGAGTTTGGGGTGGCGCGGCATCTGGTCAACCTGGAGGTGGTCAACACCTATGAGG
>CAIYKK010000212.1 GCA_903926695.1 uncultured Burkholderiales bacterium | reverse complement strand
TGGGCGGCCTTGACCTTGCGCAGCAGCTCTTCGGCGTTGCGGCCAATGCCTTCGGCGGTCACTTCGACGGCCTGGATCACGCCTTGCGGATCAACGATGAAGGTGCCACGGTCAGCCAGGCCCATCGCTTCGCGCATGCAGTCGAAGTTGCGGGTCAGGGTGCCGGTCGGGTCGCCGATCATGACGTAGTCGATCTTGCCGATGGTCTCCGAGCTGTCGTGCCAGGCTTTGTGCGTGAAGTGGGTGTCGGTGGACACGGAATAGATTTCCACGCCCATTTTCTGGAATTCAGCGTAGTGGTCGGCCACGTCGCCCAGTTCGGTCGGGCACACGAAGGTGAAATCGGCGGGGTAGAAGAAAAACACAGCCCACTTGCCCAGCACGTCTTTTTCAGACACGTCGATGAACTTGCCGGACTGGTAGGCGGTGGCTTTGAAAGGCTTGATTTCGGTATTGATGACGGACATGGTTTTTTCCTCTAAGGGCGGGGTTGAAAATCGGTGCGAGTTGATAGTATAGGACTCTTAATTGACTTAATTAAATAGTCATAAGCTATCAAAAAAATTGGCTTTGGCTATGTCTTCAGGGCTTGGGGCTGGCTGCCGCACGGCGCGCAATCGCCCGCTCGGCGGCAATCGGCGCTGGCTGGGGCGGCAGGCTCGCTTTTTCCAGATAGTCGTCGATGCGGTGCCAGATGAAATCCAGGGCGGACTCCTTGATAAAGGGCAGGTTCAGCGCCTGGTAAACCGGCACCCAGGCGTCCGAGCCGTCGGCCTGCCTGCGCCGCACCGACAGGCCGGGGTTGAGCTGGTACCAGCCTTGCGTGACGCGCACAAACAGGGCGCGGTTGTAGGCGTAATCGCGGTCCACCTCGTTGCGCGAGAGCACATTGGACAGGTGCGAACGCTTGTTGCGCTCGGGCCGAACCACCTGGGCCGCCAGAGCCTGCCAGACATCCAGAACCGCCTGCGTGTCGAAAGCGCCGTAGTTTCGGAACTGGCGGCGGGTAAAGCGCGATTTAAAGAGCGCCCACAGCGTCTGGAATAAAAAATACTCCGTCAGGTGCCGGTCGATGCGCACCAGGCGCTCGCCGGTGTTGATGTCGATGCTGGCGGGCGCGAGCAGCTCGTAGAGCGCGGGAAACGGCCCTTGCGCGAACGCCGGATCGCTAAACGCCTCGCGCATCGCCCAGTGCAGCGCGTTGCAGCCGTAGTGATCGACGGCCTCGCGGTCTGCGCCGCGCTCGATCAGCGCCTGCGCCAGCGCCACATTGCCAGCGGCGGCGGCCGCCATCAGCGGCGTCTGGTTCATGGGCAGGCGGTGTTCCAGGCCGTACTGGTCGCACTGGCGCAGGATGTCCTTGAATTTGGCGGCGAAGTAGGGCGTAAAACTCTTGCGCCTGAGCGTCAGGTGCTGGTTGTTGAATTCCTTGGCCACGTCGAATTTGGCCTCCTGGATCAGCCACAGGGCCAGCGCGGGTTCATCGTGGTAGGTGGCAATTTCATACAGCTGCTGGCGCTGCTTGTTGCCCGGCACCTGCTCGCGAAACACCTTGACCAGCAGTTCGGTCGTGCGCGCCTGGTCAAACACCGGCCAGGGCACGGGCGTCTGTTTCAGGATGCCGCGCCGGATCGCGTCGGCCTGTTCTTGTTTTCCTTGCAGTTCGAGCTTGCGCGCTTCCTTTTGCCAGTCTTCCAGCGTCGATTGCTGGGTTTGCAGCTGGACCTGCGCGTCTGACGAGAGTGCCAGCAGGTCAAACAGCGGATGCGCTGTATCGGACTCGATCAAATACAGGTTTTGCGTGGCCCGCGTCAGCGCGACATAGAGCGCATTGACAAAAAATTTATAGATTTCCAGCGACTTGTCGCTTTTGTCCTTGGCGCGGCGGTAGTCGAGCGATTCAACCAGCAAACTCTGCTTGTCCACGCCTTCGACGATGTCCGAGAACTCGGCGCGGTGATCCGATACAAAGCGGTAGAGCACGATGTTTTCATATTCCAGCCCCTTGGCCTCGTGGATGGAAAACAGCAGCGGCGTGGCGAAATGCTTGCGCGCTTCGGCCTTGTCCTCGTCGCGCATCACCAAGACGGCAAAGCGGGTGGACTGGCGGATCTGCTTGTCCAGCTCTTTTTTGGTCGCTTCCTTGTCCGGCATCAGCGCGACCTGCCCGACATCGCCGCCGACGGCCTGCACCAGGAAATTGCTTTCGCGGTCGATGGAGCCGAAGCGCCTGTGCTTGATTTTCAGCAGCTGATTGGCCATCCGTGTGGCTTCGCGGCCATTGCGGAAGTTGGCGGTCAGTACGCGCAATTCCTGTTGCTGGGCGATGT
>CAIYKK010000211.1 GCA_903926695.1 uncultured Burkholderiales bacterium | reverse complement strand
GGGTACTTCCATTGGTAAAGGCTTTGCCGGCACCATCAAGCGTCACAAGATGAGCTCGCAGCGTGCGTCGCACGGTAACAGCCGTTCGCACAACGTTCCCGGCTCCATCGGTATGGCGCAGGATCCTGGCCGTGTGTTTCCTGGTAAACGCATGACGGGTCACCTCGGTGATGTCACCAAGACCACGCAAAACCTCGACATCGTGCGCATTGACGAAGCCCGTCAACTGCTGATGATTCGCGGCGCTGTGCCTGGTTCCAAAGGTGGTTTTGTGACGGTTCGTGCCGCCATCAAGGCCAAACCAACCGCTGCTAAAGGAGCGAACTGATGCAGGTCGAACTCCTGAATGACCAAGGTCTGGCTGCTTCCACTGTGGAAGCACCGGACACCGTATTTGGTCGCGAATACAACGAAAGCCTGATTCACCAGGTGGTCGTGGCCTTCCAGGCCAACGCCCGCCAGGGAACCCGCGCCCAGAAGGACCGTGAGCAGGTTCGTCACTCGACCAAGAAGCCTTTTAAACAAAAGGGTACGGGTCGCGCACGTGCTGGTATGACATCTTCCCCGCTGTGGCGCGGAGGCGGTCGTATTTTCCCGAACATGCCTGATGAAAACTTCACGCACAAAATCAACAAGAAGATGTACCGCGCCGGTATGGCCTCCATCTTCTCGCAGCTGGCACGCGAAGGCCGCCTGGCTGTGGTTGATTCCCTGACCGTGGACTCGCCCAAGACGAAAGTTTTGGCTGACAAATTCAAGGCCATGAACCTCAACTCGGTGTTGGTAATTGCTGATCAGGTTGATGAAAACCTGTACCTGGCATCGCGCAACCTGGTCAATATCCTGGTTGTTGAGCCCCGCTATGCCGACCCGCTGTCGCTGGTTCACTACAAAAAGGTGATCGTGACCAAGGCCGCCATGGACCAACTCAAGGAGATGTTCGCATGAGTGCAGCCAACAAATTCAATAGCACCCGAGTCAAATTTGACGAAGGTCGCCTGATGCAGGTGCTGGTCGCTCCCATCGTGTCCGAAAAGGCCACGATGATCGCCGAGAAATCCAATTCGGTGACTTTCAAGGTCCTGCAGGACGCTACCAAATTTGAAATCAAGGCCGCTGTGCAATTGATGTTCAAGGTGGATGTCAAGGCAGTGGCTGTCGTGAACATCAAAGGCAAGACCAAACGCTTTGGCAAGTCTGTCGGCCGCCGCGATAACCTGCGCAAGGCTTACGTGACGCTGCAGCCCGGTCAAGAGCTGAACATCGGTGGGGAGTCCGCATAATGGCCGTCATTAAGATGAAACCCACCTCGCCGGGTATGCGCGGCATGGTGAAGATTTCCCGGGATCACCTGCACAAGGGTGAACCTTACGCGCCGCTGCTCGAACCCCAGTTCCAGCACTCTGGCCGTAACAACAACGGGCACATCACCGTTCGCCACAAAGGCGGCGGTCACAAGCACCACTACCGTGTGGTCGATTTCAAGCGCAACAAGGACGCCATTCCGGCCAAGGTCGAACGTATCGAGTACGACCCTAACCGTACGGCTCACATTGCCCTGATCTGCTACGCCGATGGCGAGCGCGCTTACATCATCGCCCCGCGCGGTCTGGAAGTCGGTGCCACCATCCTGAGCGGCTCGGAAGCCCCGATTCGCGTCGGTAACACGCTGCCAATCCGCAACATCCCCGTGGGCTCCACGATCCACTGCATCGAGATGCAAATCGGCAAGGGCGCGCAAATTGCACGTTCCGCTGGTACATCCGCGACGCTGCTGGCCCGTGAAGGCACCTACGCTCAGGTGCGTATGCGCTCCGGTGAAGTTCGCAAGATCCACATCGAATGCCGCGCTACCCTCGGTGAAGTCGCCAACGAAGAACACAGCCTGCGCCGCCTCGGCAAGGCCGGTGTCAAGCGCTGGATGGGTATTCGCCCAACCGTTCGCGGTGTGGTCATGAACCCGGTCGATCACCCACACGGTGGCGGCGAAGGCAAGACCGGCGAAGGCCGTCATCCAGTCGATCCATGGGGTAACCTGACCAAGGGCTACCGCACCCGTAACAACAAGCGCACGCAAGTGATGATTGTTTCGCGTCGCAAGAAGTAAGGCCAGGAAATGACCCGTTCACTCAAAAAAGGTCCGTTTGTCGACCTTCATTTGGTAGCCAAGGCTGAAAAGGCCGTTGCCAATAAAGACAAAAAGCCGATCAAGACCTGGTCGCGTCGCTCCATGATCTTGCCCGACTTCATCGGCCTGACCATCGCCGTGCATAACGGTAAGCAGCACGTCCCCGTCTATATCACCGATCAAATGGTTGGCCACAAGCTCGGCGAGTTCGCACTCACCCGGACTTTCAAAGGTCACCCGGCTGACAAAAAAGTTGTGAGAAAGTAAGGAAAGACCATGGAAACACGTGCAACCCTCCGGGGCGTTCGTCTGTCGGTCGACAAAGGCCGTCTGGTCGCTGACCTGATTCGCGGCAAAAAAGTGGATCAAGCGCTCAACATCCTGAATTTCACGCAGAAAAAAGCTGCTGGAATCATCAAGAAGGTGGTTGAGTCCGCTATCGCCAACGCTGAACACAACGACGGTGCCGACATCGACGAGTTGAGGGTTAAAACCATTTACGTCGAGCAGGGCGCTACGCTCAAGCGTTTTTCCGCGCGCGCCAAAGGCCGTGGCAACAGCATCAGCAAGCCTACGTGCCATGTGTACGTGGTCGTTGGCAATTAAAGGCAGCAGGATATGGGACAAAAAATCAACCCAACCGGGTTTCGCCTTTCCATCAGCCGCAACTGGTCCAGCCGCTGGTACGCCAGCAACCGTGATTTCGCCGGCATGCTTGCCGAAGACATCAAGGTGCGTGAGTACCTGAAGAAAAAGCTGAAGAATGCCGCCGTGTCGCGCGTTCTGATCGAGCGCCCCGCCAAGAATGCCCGCATCACGATTTTCTCGGCACGTCCGGGCGTTGTGATCGGCAAAAAAGGCGAAGACATCGAAGCGCTGAAAAAAGAACTGAGCCGCCAGCTGGGCGTGCCGGTCGCTGTGAACATCGAAGAAGTGCGCAAGCCTGAAATCGATGCCAAGCTGATCGCTGACTCCATCACCCAGCAGCTCGAAAAGCGCATCATGTTCCGCCGTGCGATGAAGCGCGCCATGCAAAACGCCATGCGTCTGGGTGCCCTGGGCATCAAGATCATGTCGTCTGGCCGTCTCAATGGCATTGAAATCGCTCGTTGCGAGTGGTACCGCGAAGGTCGCGTGCCCCTTCACACCCTGCGCGCCGACATCGACTACGGCACCTCCGAAGCACAGACCACCTACGGCATCATCGGTGTCAAGGTCTGGGTTTACAAGGGTGACAACCTCGGTCGTGGCGATTCTCCAGGCGCACGCCTGGATGCCGCACCGTCCGAAGAAGAGCGCAAGCCACGCGGCCCGCGCCGCGATGGTCGCCCAGGTGGTGACCGTGCTGACCGTGGCGCGCCTCGCGGCGCACCGCGCGCGCCACGCGGCAATGCCGCACCGGCCGATGGCAGCGACAAGCCTTCGATGGCGTCCGACAACAACACCGTTAAGCGCGTCAAAGCCGCGCCAGCTGCAGCAGCTGACGGTGCCAAGGCCGAGTAATCGGCCTCATAACGGAGAATAAATATGCTGCAACCCGCTCGCAGAAAATACCGCAAAGAGCAAAAAGGCCGTAACACTGGTGTCGCCACCCGTGGTAACTCGGTTGCTTTTGGTGACTTCGGTCTCAAATGCACCGACCGTGGTCGCCTGACTGCTCGTCAACTCGAAGCCGCACGTCGTGCGATTTCCCGTCACGTCAAACGTGGCGGCCGTATCTGGATCCGTGTCTTCCCAGACAAGCCAATTTCCCAAAAGCCTGCTGAAGTGCGTATGGGTAACGGTAAAGGTAACCCAGAGTACTACGTGGCTGAAATCCAGCCCGGCAAGATTATTTTTGAAATCGTTGGTGTGCCTGAAGAGCTGGCCCGCGAAGCGTTCCGCCTGGCTTCGGCCAAGCTGCCGCTGCGCACCACCTTCGTGGCCCGCATGATTGGCCAGTAAGGGGAAATGACATGACCAAATCTACTGAACTGCGCCAAAAAGACGTTGCCGGCCTGCAAGCTGAAGTCAAAGAGCTGCAAAAAGCCCACTTTGGCCTGCGCATGCAAAAAGCCACGCAGCAACTGACCAACACCGCCACGCTGCGCTCGACGCGCCGTGCCATCGCTCGCGCCAAGACCATTCTGGCCGAGACCATCGTCAAGCAAGGAGCCAAATAATGACGGAAGCTAAAACATCCCTCAAGCGCACCTTGGTTGGCAAGGTGGTCAGCGACAAGCGCGCCAAGACCGTCACGGTTCTGGTCGAACGCCGTGTCAAGCACGAGCTGTACGGCAAGATCGTTTCGCTGTCGAGCAAGTACCACGCCCATGACGAAAAGGGCGAGTACAAGATGGGCGACGTGATCGAGATCACCGAAAGCCGTCCTATCTCCAAGACCAAGAACTGGGTTGTGACCCGCTTGGTGCAAAAGGCTGCCATCGTTTAAGTCCACAAGACTTTGACGTTAAGTCAATCTAAAAAAAGGCTCACTTCGGTGGGCCTTTTTTTGTTTTTGGGGCATCACTTTTCCGCCCTGTTTTTGAAAGACCGTGTGCCTGTGATGATTCTTGGCCTGCGCCAAAATAGCGCCCGCAACGCAATTTTTCGTTGAAAATTAACCAGAGGAGAACCCATGATCCAAGTAGGCGACACACTTCCCGCCGTCAAGCTGATGGAATATGTCGAGGTCGAAGGCAACGGCTGCAGCATCGGCCCCAATGCGGTCGATTCCGTGCAAGGCAGCGCTGGCAAAACCATCGCCCTGTTTGCCGTGCCCGGCGCTTTCACGCCCACCTGCTCGGCCAAACACGTTCCCGGCTATGTCGAAAAAGCCGAAGAATTCAAGGCCGCTGGCGTCGATGAAATCTGGTGCCTGAGCGTGAACGACGCTTTTGTGATGGGTGCTTGGGCGCGTGACCAGCAAACTGGCGGCAAGGTGCGTATGCTGGCCGACGGCGACGCGGCTTTCGCCCAAGCCACCGGCCTGACGCTGGATTTGACCGGCAAAGGCTTGGGCCTGCGCAGCAACCGCTATTCCATGCTGGTCAAGGACGGCAAGGTGGTGAGCCTGAACAACGAAGGCCCCGGCAAGTTTGAGGTCAGCGACGCGGACACGCTATTGGCGCAAGCCAAGGGCTAACGCTTTTCCCCTCGCTCACGCGGCCGGTGTGCCCGATGTGGGCATGACGCTGGCTTTTTGCCAGCGGCGAAATCGCCCGCAGCCAGCTGTACAACGACACCGGCGTGCTGATGGTGTTCACGGCGGTCGATTGAACGGCTGAGCGCCGCCCGACTGGCGCGGCTTTTCAGCGCCGCAGCGCGACAAAAGCCTCAAATTCCCAGCGCCGCATGGCCAGCAGCAGCGTGTAGGCTTCACGGTCCTTGTCGGCGAGCTTCTGGTCGGCCTGGTGCTGCTGGGCAAAATCCTGCGCCACGCGCTGCATGCGCTCCATGAACGAAGGCGCCAAGCTTCGGCTGATCGCGCCATGCACCAGTAGCATGCCTTCGCCGGGGCGGTCAAAACCGCCGGAAAAATAGTCCAGCAGCGCGTTTTCGCGGAAGTAATCCATCACCGGCCCGTGCGGGCGCCAGCGAAAGGTTTTGGCCAGCTTGAGCCGGTAGCGGTTGAGCGGCCTGAGTTCAATGATGCCGATGCGGTCGAGCTTGGCGAAGTAGCCAATGCACTCGGGCTCGGACAGTCGGTAGCTCTGGGTGATCTGCTCCAGCGTCCACTGCGAGAGCGCGCAGATCGCGGCCAGCAGCAGTTTTTTATCGGCGACGACGGCTTTTTCCTGCAGCTCGGTGAGCTGGGCCAGCAGCGGCTGCTCGTCGGCCAGACGCCGGGCCACATCGGCAAAGTCCAGCTTGAGCGCCCGGCAAATCGCGTCGATGCGCGACAGCGGCATCTCGCCTTTGGCCAGCATGCGCTTGACGCTGGACTCCGCCATGCCCAGCGCCAGCGCCAGATCGGCATAGGTCATTCCGGCGGTTTTGAGTTCTTTTTTTAACAGGATAACGAGGTCGGCGGTGGTGCTCATAGGTATCGATTATTGCTACTTTTAGATTGAAATTATAAAACCGGATAAGATTGTTCGACTTTTTAGGGTGGCTTTCCTGCACAGTCGGGGTGTGTTTATTCTTCTAAAAGAAGTCCGCCATGAGTTGTGTACATTACGATTTTTCGTCGATACCCAGGCCGCTAATGCTAATCCCCATGCCAACGCCAATTCCCCCGCTGGTGCGCCGCCGCGAGCGCTGGCTCAAGCTGGCCGTTGCTGTGATGGCGCTGCTGGCGCTGTTCGGGCCTGCGCTGATGCAGCCCGCTCACTATCACGACTTCGCTGACCAGCGCGTCTGGTGCGGGGTGCCGCACGCGGTCGATGTGTTGAGCAACCTGCCTTTTGCGCTCTGGGGCGCGGCGGGTTTGTGGGCGCTGATCCGGGCGCTGCGGCTGCGCGCCATCGGCAGCGTGTCCGCCGGGCTGGTCGCCCTGTTTTTTGCCGGGCTGATGGTCACAGCGGGCGTGTCCGGCTATTACCACTGGCAGCCCGACGACGCCGGGCTGGTCTGGGACCGCGCTGGCATGGGGCTGGCGTGTGCCGGGCTGCTGGGGCTGGCGGCGGTGCGCTCGGTCAGTCCACGCGCTGGCATTGCGCTGGCGGCGGCGGTGCTGGCGCTGGGGCTGACTTCGGTGGTCGTCTGGGCGGTGTCGGGCAATTTGCTGCCGTGGGTCGTGCTGCAGGGCGGCGGCATGGTGTTGATTGCGGGCGCGGCGTGGCTGCGTCCAGTGTCTGAATCGGGTTTGCGCATCCGCTGGGCGCTGGTCATTGGGTTTTACGTGCTCGCCAAGGTGCTGGAGCTGGCCGATCACCCGGTTTTTGAACTGACCGGCGAGTTTGTCTCCGGCCACAGCCTCAAACACATCGTGGCCAGTTTCGCGGCCTGGCCGGTGCTGACGGCGATCAACGCGGCGGTGGCGGCGGCCCGGCAGCGCCCTGAATCCAGCGCAAAATCCGCCTAGCCATTTTTATCCGCAGAGCCAGCGCGCCCCAGCCGGGGCCAAGCGCTGGCCTCGCCAAGCCTTTGAACCCAGGAGCCTCGCATGAGTGTTGAACTGTCCCGCCCGGATGCGGCAGAACCGGCGGCCCCGACCGCCGCGCCTGCGCCTTCCCTCGCGCACCCGAACCAGTTCGCCCTGCTCGGGCAGCGCCGTTTTGCGCCGTTTTTCTGGACGCAGTTTTCCGGCGCGGCCAATGACAACCTGTTTAAATTCGCCTTCACCGTGATGGTGACGTACCAGCTCAGCGTGAGCTGGCTGCCGCCCGCGCTGGCCGGGCTGGCCATTGGCGCGCTGTTCATCCTGCCGTTTTTGCTGTTTTCCGCCACCAGCGGCCAGCTCACCGACAAGTTTGAAAAAACCCGCATGATCCGCTTCGTCAAGAATCTGGAAATTGTCATCATGCTGATCGCCGCCGCCGGGTTTGTCAGCGGCAATGTGAACGTTCAGGTGCCGCTGCTGCTGTCCTGCACCTTTCTGATGGGCCTGCATTCCACGCTGTTCGGGCCGGTCAAGTTTGCTTATCTGCCCCAGGCGCTGAGCGAGCGCGAGCTGACCGGCGGCAACGGCATGGTGGAAATGGGCACGTTTGTGGCGATTTTGCTGGGCCAGGTTGTGGGTGGGCTGATGGTGGCCGTGCCCGGCGTCGGGCCGCATTATGTGGCTGTGGCCTGCGTGGCGCTGGCGCTGCTTGGGCGCACCGTGGCGCAGTTCATCCCGAACGCGCCCGCCACCGATCCGGGTTTAAAAATCAACTGGAACCCGGTCAGCGAAACCTGGCGCAACCTCAAACTGGCCGGTGAAAACGTCGCCGTGTTTCGCTCCATGCTGGGCATCAGCTGGATGTGGTTTTTTGGCGCGGTGTTTTTGAGCCAGTTTCCCAGCTTTGCCAAAGAAGTGCTGCACGGCGACGAGCAGGTGGCTTCGTTGCTGCTGGTGGTGTTTTCAATCGGCATCGGCGTCGGCTCGCTGCTGTGCGAGGTGCTGTCGCGCCGCCATGTGGAAATCGGCCTGGTGCCGCTGGGCGCGATTGGCATGAGCGTGTTTGCTGTCGATTTGTACTTTGCCTCGCGCGGCCTGCCCGCGCTGCCGATCATGAATGCCGCCAGCTTTATCGCCCAGTCGGCGCACTGGCGGGTGATGGTCGATTTGGCGTTGCTGAGTCTGTTTGCCGGGCTGTACAGCGTGCCAATGTACGCCTTGATCCAACTGCGCAGCCAGCCCACGCACCGCGCCCGCATCATCGCGGCGAACAACATCTTGAATGCGCTGTTCATGATCGTCAGCGCGATTCTGGCGGGCGCGCTTTTGAAAGCCGAGTTCAGTATTCCGCAAATCTTTTTGTTCACCGGGCTGGCCAATGCGGCGGTGGCGTTTTACATCTTCATGCTGGTGCCTGAATATTTGCTGCGTTTTGTGGCGCTGCTGGTGTCGCGCTGCATTTACCGTTTTAAAGTGCAGGGCGACGACAACATCCCCGCCCAAGGCGCGGCGGTGCTGACCTGCAACCACGTCAGTTTTATCGACCCGGTGCTGCTGATGGCGGCGAGTTCGCGGCCGATTTATTTTCTGATGGACCACCGGATTTTTAACATGCCGGTGCTGGGCGCGCTGTTCCGGCTGGCCAAGGCGATTCCCGTCGCGCCCCGCGCCGAAAACCCCGCCGCCTACGAAGCCGCGTTTGAAGCCGCCGCCAAGGTGCTGCAAAACGGCGACCTGCTGGCCATCTTTCCCGAAGGCGGCATCACCTTTGACGGCGAATTGCAGCCGTTCAAGGGCGGCATCATGAAAATCCTCGACAACGCCCGCCGCGACGGGCTGGAAGTGCCGGTGATTCCGATGGCGCTGACGAATTTGTGGGGCTCGTTTTTCAGCCGCATCGAGCGTGTCAACGGGCAGAACGTGGCGATGGTGCGGCCCTTCCGGCGCGGCGTGTTCAGCCGCGTGGGCTTGAACGTCGGCGCGGCGCTGGCACCGGCGCAGGTGCAGCCCGATGCGCTGCGAACGCAGGTGGCCGCGCTGATGCCCGACTGAAGTAGCGCCAGACGATACGCCCCGCGCATTTTTGGGCGACTTGGCGATACCCGTTCGCCCAAACGAGTTGGCCCGTGCCAAACTGGCAGCTGTGCAGTTCGTCTGCCTGCTTTCACCCCGTCAAGGAGTCTTTCATGCCAACCCCAGCTTATGCCGCCCCCAGCGCCCCGGCGGCTGCGCCCGATGTCTTTCAGCTGACCCCACCCGAAGTGATTCACCCCGTCAGCGACGAGGTGGCGCGTCAGGCCGTGCCTTTGCCTGCGGCGACGCTGGCGGCGGTTGAAGACCAGGTGGCGCGTTTCATGGACGGGCTGCTGTCCGAAGACGTGCAGAGCGACGTTTTCAAGGTCCGGCTCGACAGCGCTTTTGCACTGGGGCGCGAGGAGATTTCAATGGCCGCCAGCCTGCTGCAGGGGCGCTTTATGCAGCGCAATTTTGTCGGCCTCGAAGACAGCGCGGCGTTCAAGGCGGTGCAGGAGATGCGCGGCCACCTCGACGCGCTCAATCCGGGCAAGGAGGGCGATTTGCTCCAGCCGCAAAAGCTGCTCGGCATCATTCCCTACGGCAACAAGCTGCAGAGCTACTTTCGCAAGTTTCAAAACGCGGGCGGGCAGATGCAAAAAAGCATGCAGGCGCTCTACGCCGCCCGCGACGACATGCAGCGCGATGTGGTCGAAATCGAAGCCACCCGCACCAAAATGTGGGACGGGCTGCAAAAGCTGGCAGCAGCGGCGCAGTTTGCCCAAAGCCTGGACAGCCAGCTCGCTGGCCACGTCGAAGCGCTCAAAGTCAGCGACCCCGAGCGCGCCAGAGCGCTGGAGCAGGAAGTGCTGTTTTACGTGCGCCAGAATCTGCAAGACATCCTGACGCAGCAGGCCGTCTGCACCAACGGCTATCTGGCGCTCGATGTGCTGAAAAAAACCGGGCGCGAAATGATGAACGGCTGCTCGCGTGTCGCCACCACCGGCATGAGCGCGCTGGCCGTGGCGCAAACCGTGGCCCGCGCCACCGGCAACCAGATCAAGGTGATGCAAATGCTCTCGGGCGTGAACAGCACGATTGAAAGCCTGATCGCCGAGACTGGTCGCCAGCTCAATACCCACGTCGAAAAAACCACCCAGTTCGCCAGCAACCCGCTGCTGGGCATCGAAAAAATGAAAGAAATGTTCGACCAGACCTTCAAGGCGATGGACGCGATGGACAGCTTTCGCAGCAAGATGATTGACGTGATGGGTCAGAACAACGCCGTGATGAAAGCGCAGCTGGCGCGCTCCGATCAGTACATCGACCGCATGCGCCAGAAGCAGGTGCGCGAAGCCACGCGGCAGGCGATCAGCGGGCCGGTCGCCCTCTGACGGATTTTTTTAACGCAAGGAGCATTTCAAAATGACCACCCAATATGTCATGCAGCGCGACACCGCAGGCTGGCGCAGCCAGGTCTGGATTTCATTCGCGCTGGCCGTGCTGGCCAGCGGCACGGGCGTGTTTTACCTGCCCAGCCAGGAGCTGGACCGGGCGTTTTTGGCCATCGGGTTTTTCTTTTGCCTGTTTGTGTCGTTTGCAGCGGCCAAGACGGTGCGCGACAACCGCGACGGGCAGGTCGATACCAACGGCTGGATCATGGTGGTGTGGGTGTCGTTTGCGGCGGCGGTGTGCCTGACGGGCTGGGGCTTGTGGCGCATGGCTATCAGCGACTGGCAAAAGGGTTATATGGTGGTGAGCTGGCTGTTTCTGGTCAGCAGCACCTTCACGCTGGCCAAGACCATCCGCGACCGCTACGAGGCTGACCTGATGGCGCGCGGCAGCGAGGCGGTGGCTGAAACCCGGCCTCTGTGAGCGAGGCTGTCGGGCGCGTGTCCGGCTTAACGGCCAGCCGCTTTTGCTTCCAGAAAACGTTGCTGACGCAACAGCGCCTCCACCGAACCCGCCTGCAGACGGTGCTCGCGCTGTTCCAGCTCCGACTGCAGCAGCGCCAACTGGTTGAGCAGAATCTGGTCAGCACTGGGGCCGGCCTGCGCGCCGGGCAGAACTCTTTGCGCGGGCGGCACTTGCAAATAAGCGCTGAGCGTGTCGGGGATGTAGCGTCGCACGCACTCGATCGCGTACAGGCGGTCTTCCTGCGTAAAGTCGGCGCTGATGTCGGCGCGGTTCAAGTGCTGGGCCGTTCGGATGGCGGCGGCTTTGAGGGCAACCAGCGCGGCCAGCGCGGACTGGTCCACGGCGGCGGCAACGGTTTCAAAAGCCGTGTCAATCCGGCGCAGCGTTTCATCGTCGAAAAGTGGGGCGTTGGTCGGTGCGGGTTGGCTGGGCGCGAAGGCGTCAAGCGCGGCGCGTCGGCTCCGCCGCTGCCACAGCCAGCAGGTGCCGCCCAACGCGGCCAGCGCGCCCGCCAGCGTCAGCCCGGTGCCCGAGCGCAGCAGCATCAAGGCGCTGATCGCCGCCACGCCCAGCACCGTCGCGCCAATCACGCCGGGGTGCAGCCGCTGGCGCGGGTCC
>CAIYKK010000210.1 GCA_903926695.1 uncultured Burkholderiales bacterium | reverse complement strand
CGCAGTTTTATAAGCTGCGGGGTTTTTGTTGATTCTGAGGACTTTTTTTGAAGTCTTCGGAGTCGTTGTGGCGGAAACGGAGGGATTCGAACCCTCGATGAGGCTCTACACCCCATACTCCCTTAGCAGGGGAGCACCTTCGGCCACTCGGTCACGTTTCCAATGACGGAATTATCGCACGACTTTTAGTCGATTTCAGGCAACAGGCTGGTCAAGATCAAAAGCTTTGTGCAGCGCACGCACGGCCAGCTCCATGTACTTCTCGTCAATCACCACGGAAGTCTTGATTTCGCTGGTGGAAATCATCTGGATGTTGATGCCCTCTTCGCTCAACACGCGGAACATCTTGCTTGCAATGCCAACATGGCTACGCATGCCGATGCCCACGATGCTGACCTTGCAAATCTTGGCGTCGCCCAAGACTTCCTTGGCGCCCAGCGCGGGCAGCACCTTGGCCTTGAGCAACTCGACCGTCTTGGCGTAGTCGTTGCGATGCACGGTGAAGCTGAAATCGGTCTTGCCGTCCTTGCTGACGTTCTGGATGATCACATCGACTTCGATGTTCGCGTCAGCCACGGCGCCCAGAATCTGGTAGGCGATGCCGGGGGTGTCGGGCACGCCGAGCACGGAAATTTTGGCTTCGTCGCGGTTGAATGCGATGCCCGATACGATGGCTTGTTCCATGTTTTCGTCTTCCTCAAAACTGATCAGGGTGCCAGACTTGGCTTCTTCGTTGATGTCGATATTCCAGTCGGTGAAGCTGGAGAGCACGCGCAGCGGCACTTTGTATTTGCCGGCAAACTCGACCGAGCGGATTTGCAGCACTTTCGAGCCCATCGAGGCCATTTCCAGCATTTCTTCAAAGCTGATGGTCTGCAGGCGGCGCGCTTCGGGCACGACACGCGGGTCGGTGGTGTAAACGCCATCGACATCGGTATAGATCAGGCATTCGTGCGCCTTGAGCGCCGCCGCAATCGCCACCGCCGATGTGTCCGAGCCGCCGCGTCCGAGCGTGGTGACATTACCGCCCTCGTCCATGCCCTGAAAGCCGGTGATGATGACGACCTTGCCCGCGTCCAGATCGGCGCGCACTTTTTCGTCGTCAATCGACTCGATGCGCGCCTTGGTATAGGCGCTGTTGGTTTTGATGGTGACCTGCCAGCCCGCGTAGCTGACGGCGGCCATGCCTTCAGCCTGCAGCGCAATAGCCAGCAGCGCGCTGGAAGCCTGCTCGCCAGTGGCGGCCAGCGCGTCGAGTTCGCGGCCGTAGGCGTCGTCTTGCCGGGTGGGGGCCAGCTCTTTGGCCAGGCCGAGCAGGCGGTTGGTTTCGCCACTCATGGCGCTGGGAACCACGACCATCTGGTGGCCGGCCCGTGCCCATTTGGCCACGCGCTTGGCGACGTTGCGGATGCGCTCGGGCGAGCCCATCGACGTGCCGCCGTATTTATGAACGATCAAAGCCATGCAGGGTGTCAATCAGGAGTTGGTTGCGGATGGGGTTTTTATTTGCCGCTGCAAGCGTTCAAAAACGCTGATTAACAGCGTCTTTGTCGCAGCCCTGTCACAGGGCTGTGGCGTCAGCAAAGCCTTCAATTATACCTAGGCGCCCGGCGAAGGCTGGCCCGTTTTCGTGGCCACGGCGCTGTAATCCAGGCTGGCCCCGGCCCGCGTCACCTGCCCGCCCGCGACCTTGAGGTGAATGCGGTGGCCACGTGTGGTGCAGGCGGCAATCTGGACCTGCAACTGATCCAGCTGCGCCGCACTGGGCGTGGCTTGCTGCAGCAGCAGCCAGTGGCGCAGCACATTGGCCTGACGCGGCGGCGACAAGGCTTGCAGCGCCTTGATGAGCGGCGGCGTGCCGACAGCGGCCAAATCCTGCTCGGCCACTTCGCGCAAAACCGCCTGACCCTGCGCGGCATGGCGGGCGCTGCGCGCAAACGTGGCCCGAAACTGCGGAAACGCCTGCGCCAGTGCGGGCAGCAGGCGCGCCCGGATGCGGTTGCGGGTGTAACGCTCATCCAGATTGGTCGGGTCATCGGCAAAAGGGATTTGCTGGCGCTCTAGCCATTCGCGCAAAGTCGCCGCCGGAATCTGCAGCAGCGGGCGGTAAAAACGCATGCCGCCGCGCTCAAACTGCTCAGGCATGGCCGACAAGCCCGGCAAACCCGCGCCCCGGCTGAGCGCCAGCAGCAGCGTTTCCACTTGATCGTCGGCGTGCTGGCCGAGTAAAACGCCGCTCAAACCATGCTCAAGCGCCGCTGTCGCCAGGGCGGCGTAGCGTGCGCGCCGGGCGGCGTCTTCGGGGCTTTCGCCGGATGCGTGGGCGGCGTTGACATGCAGCACCTGCAGCGGCACGTTGATTTGCGCGCACAGCGCCTGGCAGACGCGCACAAAATCATCGGCAGCGGCCTGCAAACCGTGGTGAATGTGAAGCGCCCTGACTTGCCCCGGCCAACGCTGCGCGGCAGCCAGCAGCAAGGCGGTGGAATCAGCCCCACCGCTGTAGGCCACGCCAAGACAGGCGCCGGGCGCGAAAGGCACCAAAGATGCTGGAAACAGGGCATTCAGCCCCGCCAGCGCCGGGTTGACCGGATTCGCCGGATTCGCCCGATTCGCCACAAAGGCTGAATTCACCAAATTTACGGCCTGAACCGGACGCTGAACCAAATTCACCCCATCAGCTGGTTCTGAATCACGGGCGGCAAAACCCGGCTTATTTTCTGGCGTCAGCTTTGGTGTCAGTGAAACGGCCATAGCTTTGCAGGCGCTCGTAGCGGCGATCCAGCAGCTCGCCGGTTTTCAGATCGCTGACTTGGCGGAACGCGTCGTTCAGCGCACGTTTCAAGAAAGCGGCCATCTGCTTGGGGTCGCGGTGCGCGCCGCCGACTGGCTCATTGACGATCTTGTCAATCACGCCCAGGGCTTTCAGGCGGTGCGCGGTGATGCCCAGCGCTTCAGCGGCTTCCTGCGCTTTTTCAGACGTTTTCCAGAGAATCGAGGCGCAGCCTTCGGGGCTGATCACCGAATAAATCGAATACTGCAGCATCACGACCTGATCGGCCACCGAAATCGCCAGCGCGCCGCCGGAGCCGCCTTCGCCGATGATGGTGGTGATGATGGGCACTTCGAGCTGCGCCATTTCAAAAATATTGCGCCCGATGGCTTCGGACTGACCGCGCTCTTCGGCGTCGATGCCGGGATACGCGCCGGGCGTATCGACAAAGGTGAACACCGGCAGTTTAAATTTCTCCGCCGTTTTCATCAGGCGCAGCGCCTTGCGGTAGCCCTCGGGCTTGGTCATGCCGAAGTTGCGCAGACCGCGCTCTTTGGTGTCGCGCCCTTTCTGGTGGCCCAGCACCATGCAGGCATTGCCGTTAAAGCGCGCCAGGCCGCCAACGATGCTCAGATCGTCAGAAAAATGCCGGTCGCCGTGCAGTTCGACAAAATCGGTGAAGATTTCGCGCACATAGTCCAGCGTGTAGGGGCGTTCGGCGTGGCGCGCAATTTTGGTGATTTGCCACGGCGTCAGGACGCTGTAGATGTCCTTGGTGAGCTGCTGGCTTTTTTTGGCCAGCTGTTCGATTTCTTCGGAAATGTCCACCGCTGATTCGGTTTGGACATACCGCAGCTCTTCAATTTTTCCTTCAAGCTCCGCGATGGGCTGCTCGAAATCGAGAAAGGTCTTTTTGGCCATGTGTATTCCTCAGGCTTTTATGAAAACTTCAGTCTGCCAGTGCAGTGCGCCAGCACTCTGCCAGCTAGGTGCCCGGCACCGGCAACGGGTCCAGCGACCGCCAAATATACCAAGTCGCCACACTGCAGTATGGCATCCAGGCGGCGGCGACCTCCCGCGCATCGCTGCGGCTGACCGATTCGCCGGAAAAATAATTGCGGCTGATGCCGTTGATCAGCCCCGCATCGTCGAGCGGCAGCACGTTCGGACGCGTCAAATAAAACATCAAAAACATCTCCGCCGTCCAGCGGCCAATGCCGCGAATGGCGATTAATTCGGCAATGATGGCCTCGTCGCCCATCGCCTGCCAGTCCTGCACATGCAGCCGCCCGGCGTCGAAATGAATCGACAAATCGACCAGATACTCCACCTTGCGCAGGCTCAGACCGGCGGCGCGCATGTCGTCCACTTTGAGGCGCAGGACGTGGCCGGGCGTCATTTCGGCGGGCAGCGCGACAAAGCGACGCCAGACGGTTTGCGCCGCCTTGACTGAAATTTGCTGGCCGACAATGCTGCGCGCCAGCGTGCTGAAAGCGTCGCCGCGCGTGGGCAGGCAGGTGTTGGCAAACTGCGGAATCAGCCGCTTCATGACGCGGTCTTTTTTGACCAGATGCTTACAGGCATCGGCCCAGTAAGCGGGCATGGTCATGCCTGCACTTCCCACGTCGTGCCTTGGGCCGAGTCTTTCAGAACGATGCCT
>CAIYKK010000209.1 GCA_903926695.1 uncultured Burkholderiales bacterium | reverse complement strand
TGGCCGGGCTCATTTCGCCGGGGTTGATGATGCCGACTTGCGGCACGTACAGCGCCCCGGCCACCGCGCACATCACGGCGGAAATCACCCAGATGGTCAGCTTGTAGCCCAGCGGGCTGTAGCCGGAGAACATGACGCGCGTTTCGGCGTCGCGGATGGCTTGCAGCACGCGGCCAAACTTGCTGCCCACTAACCATTTGGCGAACAGGAAGAAGCCCAGCAGCGTCAGCCCCGTCAGCACAAACAGCGTCATCCGCATCGACGGCGTGGCAATCGGAATGTCCAGAATCCGCTTGAAATCGGTAAAGCCGTTGTTGCCGCCAAAGCCGGTTTCATTGCGGAAAAACAGCAGCATCGCGGCAAAGGTCATGGCCTGCGTGATGATGGAAAAGTACACGCCTTTGATCCGCGAGCGGAAGGCGAAATAGCCAAACACAAAAGCCACCACAGCAGGCACCGCGACGATCAAAAACAGCGTGGCGGCAAAACTGTCGCTGAAGGTCCAGTGCCACGGCAGCGTTTTCCAGTCAAGGAAGACCATGAAATCGGGCAGGTTGCTTTTGTAATTGCCGTCCGCGCCAATCTGGCGCATCAAATACATGCCCATCGTGTAGCCGCCGAGCGCAAAAAATACGCCGTGACCGAGCGACAAAATGCCGGTGTAGCCCCAGATCAAATCCATCGCCAGCGCGGCAATCGCGTAGCACATGATCTTGCCCAGCAGCGCGACGGCGTAGGTGCTCATGTGCAGCGGGCTGCCCTCCGGCACCCACAGGTTCAATATCGGCGCGACGGCGCAAACGACGATTAGCGCGGCGACAAAGGCGCTCCAGCCGCTGCGCGTCAGCAGCGGGCCTTTGGCGGGTAGAACCACTGCGGGCGGCTGCGCACCCTCGCCTGTTTGGGCAGAAGACGGGCTGGAGGCCAAAAGGCTGTCAGCCACAACCAAAGAAGGCTGCGCGCCCTGCCCGCTCGGCAGGGATTCATTGAGGGTAGAAGAAGGTGTGCTCATGATTTATGCCTCTGCCGAACGGCCTTTCATGGCGAAGATGCCCTGCGGCCTCTTCTGGATGAAGATGATGATGAGCACCAGCACGGCGATTTTGGCCAGCACCGCGCCGACCCAGCCTTCGAGAAATTTATTCAAAATGCCCAGCCCGAGCGCCGCATACACGGTGCCCGCCAGTTGGCCCACGCCGCCCAGCACCACGACCATAAACGCATCGACGATGTAGCCCTGGCCCAAATCCGGCCCGACGTTGCCGACCTGGCTCAGCGCGCAACCGGCCAGCCCGGCAATCCCGGAACCCAGCGCAAACGCGTAGGTGTCAATGCGGGCGGTGTTCACGCCCATGCAGGCGGCAATCGGGCGGTTTTGCGTCACGCCGCGCACAAACAGGCCAAGCCGCGTTTTGCTGATCAGCCAGGCCATACCGAGCAGCACCGCCACCGCAAAGCCGATGATGACCAGCCGGTTGTACGGCAGCGACAAATTGCCGAGAACCTGCACGCCGCCGCTCATCCAGACCGGATTTTCCACGCCGACGTTTTGTGCGCCGAAGATAGTCCGCACCGCCTGTTGCAACATCAAGCTGATGCCCCAGGTGGCCAGCAGCGTTTCCAGCGGGCGGCCATATAAAAAGCGAATCACGCCGCGCTCCAGCGCCGCGCCGACCAGCGCCGAGGCCATGAAAGCGACCGGCACAGCGGCCAGCAAATACCAGTCAAACGCGCCGGGCAGGTATTTTTGAAACACGCCCTGAACCACATAAGTCGCGTAAGCGCCAATCATCATCAGCTCGCCGTGCGCCATGTTGATGACGCCCATCAAGCCGTAAGTAATCGCCAAACCCAGCGCCACCAACAGCAAAATGCTGCCCAAACTGATGCCGCTGAAAATCGCGCCCAGCTTGTCGCCCCAGACCAGCGACGCTTCGACCTTGGCCAGCGCGGCTTTCAGCGCAACCTTGACATCGGCGTCCGGCTCGCTGGCCAGGCGCTCGATCAAGGCGGTTTTGGTGGCAGGGTTGTTGCTGGCCGAAAGCAGCGCCGTCGCTTCCAGCCGCTTGGCCTTGTCGCTGCTGCCGAGCAAAATCGTGGCGCGCATCAGCTCCAGCTGGCTTTTCAGCGCCGGGACGGTTTCAGCGGCCCAGGCTTTTTCAATCAGCGGCAGACGCGCTTCGTCGCTCTCCCCGGCCAGCGTTTTCAGCGCTTCGCGGCGCTGGGTTTCGTCTTTGGACAGCAGCTTGAGCGCGGCCAGCGCGTTGTCGAGTTCGCTGCGCATTAAATTGGGGTTGATCACATCTTCGGCGTCGGCGGGCAGGCTTTTTTCTGCGCCGGTCACCGGGTCAAACGCCTTGCCGTCCTTGACGACGAAGAGCTGGCTGCCGCTGGTTTTGACGGCGTCATCGGAGAGCGCCTGGATGAAGGCGACGGTTTTATCGTCGGCGCTGACGGCGGCTTTGTTCAGCGCCTCAACGCGGGTGTCGGTCTCGCCGAGGGCGATGGCGCGGGCTTCCTCTGCGGTCAAGGCGTGCGCCTGCACCGTCAGAAAAAACGCGGCAAATAAAAGAAATAGTCGAAGTGGCATGGAAAAAACCTGTCGATGGGGCGGGCACACCGCACGGCGTGCAGCGCCCAGACTGAAATTTCCTTGGAAAGCTGAGATGCAGGCCGGGCGGTAGGCCAATAGCCCCATCCCGGCCTTTCCCGGTCTTGCTTCCTCCCGCTGAGGGCGGGCTGGCGGGAATCCACGCCAGTTGGCATGAAGGCCAGCCGCCCCGTATCAGGCGCAAGCAGCCCCGGCTTATTTGGCGGCGGCCGCCTTCACTGGCTCGTCAGGCTTTTTGTCGTTGCCTTCGATGTACGGGCTCCAAGGCTTGGCCTTGACCGGGCCGGGCGTCTTCCACACCACGTTGAACTGGCCGTCAGCCTTGATCTCGCCGATGAAGACTGATTTGTGCAGGTGGTGGTTCTTTTCGTCCATCTTGCTCACGATGCCGCTTGGCGCCTTGAAGGTCTGGCCGGCCATTGCGGCAATCACCTTGTCGGTGTCGGTGGACTTGGCTTTTTCAACCGCCTGCTTCCACATGTTGATGCCGATGTAGGTCGCCTCCATCGGGTCGTTGGTCAGCGGCTTGTCTTTGTGACCGGCGATGTTTTTGGCCTTGGCATACGCCGACCACTTGTTGATGAACTCGGTGTTCGTCGGGTTCTTGATCGACATGAAGTAGTTCCAGGCGGCCAGGTGGCCGACCAGCGGCTTGGTGTCCACGCCGCGCAGTTCTTCTTCACCCACCGAGAAGGCCACGACCGGAACGTCTTTGGCTTTCAGGCCGGCGTTACCGAGCTCTTTGTAAAACGGCACGTTGGAGTC
>CAIYKK010000208.1 GCA_903926695.1 uncultured Burkholderiales bacterium | reverse complement strand
GCTTCGGTGCTGGAGCACAGAATGAAACGGCGCTGGCCGCCGTCGGCGGCGTTGAGTTCGAGGATGGCTTGGCCGGTCGTGCCAGACCCAGCAAAAAAATCCAGAACGATGTCGCCGGGGCGGCTGGCTTGGGCGAGCAAGCCTTGAATGAGTGAGAGAGGCTTGGGATAGGGAAATGCCTTGGAACCCAGCACATTCTTGATTTCCTCCGTAGCCACACCGCCGCGTGCGCTGCGCAGAACTTCCGGCTCATCGCCGTTTTCGTCTTCCAATATCACGACATTTTCATTTTGTCCCGCTATCCAACTGCTCAACGGTGCCAACCGTTCGGCTTCAGGCTTGGCCGTCCACAGTTCTTTGCGCGACGGGCGGCCCGTGGCGATAGGCTTGTTTACCCAGAAATCAATATCGGGCAGGTCTTCGCGCAATAGCGGGGTTTTCTTTTTGGGCAGCATCGGCCCCGTGCCTGCCTGAATGGCCGCGCTCAGAGCTTCACGGGTTTCAAACAGCATCACGTCTTCGGCCTTGCAGGGTGGAAAGTAAATCAATTTGTTGGCAATCAAGCCTTCCATCGTGTCGCTGCGCAGGCCGTTCAGCGCCGCTTCAATGGCGGCTTCGTCCTCTCCGAAACGCTGGCGAATTTCTTTTTCTGAGGCGAATCGCCACACGCTATCCGGGTCGCAGGGATACCAATAGCCGGTTTCAGGGTTTTGAATTGGGTAATAGGTGTTTTTGCGCTCAATGAGCGTTTTGTTTGCTGTTAAAGGTTGCGGAGACCAATCGCCGCGCAAGTCATTGTCTGGATTGCGAAACTTGCTTCGATTGGTGGCACGGCCATTAAATTTGAAGCCGGGGTTTGCGTACACCAGCACATGCTCGTGGACATGGCTAAAGCGTTGGCTCAGATCGTTGCCGGTATCTTTGGTGCGCCATACCAAACTTCCCACGCGCCGCCCCGGAAAAACCTCGTCCATCAGCAACCCCAAGCGGTCGCGGTTTTCATCGTTGATAGATACCAGAATCACGCCGTCGCTGGTCAGCAGCTCATGCGCCAGCGTCAGGCGCTGGTACAAAAATTCCAGCCACTGACTATGCCGCCAGCGGTCATTGACGCCGACAAACTTGTCGTTGTAAACCCAGTCCTTGTTGCCGGTGTTGTACGGCGGGTCAATGTAGATCACCCGCACCTTGCCCGCATGGGTGGCGCGCAGCAGGCGCAGGCTGTCGAAGTTGTCGCCCTCGATGATGAGGTTGCGGTGCTGGCTCGTGCCTGCGGGCGTGTGGCTGAAATCAGGCACCAGCCGGGGCAGCACCACATTGGCGTTCAGCGCCGCATCGCGTTCAATGGCGTTCGATTCCCAGTAAAGGCCGAGTTTTTGCTTCGTCAGGTGCTCCACCAGCAGGCGGCGCAGTTGCGGGGCGTTGAGGTTCTGGAGTTGCTCCAGCAATGAATTCGCGTTTGGTAATGCCATGCGTGCATCATAAAAGGCGTTTTGCCAATTCGTGACACACAACAAAAAAGCCGCAACGTCGTTAAAACGTTGCGGCTTTGTTCGTGGTGCCCGGGGCCGGAATCGAACCGGCACGCCTTTCGGCGGGGGATTTTGAGTCCCCTGCGTCTACCAATTTCACCACCCGGGCTAAAAAGTGTGAAGAACGAAATTATGGCACAGTCACGCCTATGAAATACCCAACAATTGAAGATGCGGTTGGAAAAACACCGCTCGCAGCCCTGCAGCGCATCGCTGCAGCCGAAAATACCGCCCGTGGCAACGTCATTCTGGGCAAACTCGAAGGGAACAACCCGGCTGGTTCGGTCAAAGACCGCCCGGCGCTGTCTATGATCCGCCGGGCCGAAGCGCGGGGCGACATCCAGCCCGGCGACACGCTGATCGAGGCCACCTCGGGCAACACCGGCATTGCGCTGGCAATGGCCGCCGCCATCAAGGGCTACCGCATGATTTTGATCATGCCCGAAGACCTGAGCATCGAGCGCGCCCAAACCATGAAAGCCTTCGGTGCCGAGCTGATCCTCACGCCCAAAAGCGTCGGCATGGAAGGCTCACGCGACTTGGCCGAGCAGATGCAGCGCGAGGGTAAAGGGCGCATCCTCGACCAGTTTGGCAATGCCGACAACCCGCTGGCCCACTACGAAACCACCGGCCCCGAAATCTGGGCCGACACCGCTGGCCGAATCACGCACTTTGTCAGTGCGATGGGCACGACCGGCACGATTACCGGCGTGTCGCGCTATTTAAAAGAAAAAAATCCGGCGATCCGCATCATCGGTGCCCAGCCCAGCGAAGGCTCGCGCATTCCCGGCATCCGCAAGTGGCCCGAGGCGT
>CAIYKK010000207.1 GCA_903926695.1 uncultured Burkholderiales bacterium | reverse complement strand
CGGCAAATTTGACTTTGATCGACTCGGCACCCTGCACGACGTGCAGGTTGGTCAGGATCACGCCTTTGTCCATGATGACCACGCCGGTGCCCACGCTGCGCTCGAAAGTCTCGGGACCGTTTTTGGGGCTGCCTTTGGGGCTGGCGCTTTTTTTCTGGCCCACGACGCGCACCACGGCGGGGCTGATCGCCGCATAGGCTTTGGCGGCGCGCGAGGGCAGCCGGGCGGTTTCCAGCGTTTTCAGGACGGCGGCGTTGATGTCTTTTTGGGTGATGGGGCGCGCCGCTGGCTGCTGCAGGGACACGTTCAACGCCAGCAGTAGGGCCAGCAGGACAATAACCGTCCACAGCCCGTACAGGTGGCGCGCCGATAAACGCGGCGGCTGGCCCGTCGCTCCGCTGGAAACTGTCGCTTTGCTGGAAGCGCTGCCGCCCGCTGCGCCATCGACCGGGGAGGGTGGCGGTTGGGCGGTGGGTTCAGCGCCGGGCGCGCCAGCCGTAGCAGCGCCGCCTGGCGTCTGGCGGGGGCGGCTGGAGCGGCTGTAAAGGGCGGGCCTTGGCATGGGTTCACCTCTGAGGTCACTGCAAAACCGGGGTTAAGAGCGGTCACCGTAGCACGATTTTTTGCGCCCCGCGTGTCAGAAACAGCGCCGTGCGGGCAGTCTGTAACAGATGTTTTTGGCCTGCCTTGCCGTGCTGCTTGGGCGTGTTGGGTCGGTCATCCGGCAAGCGGCCCCGGCTTCCCGGCGTGGCGCTGGGAGCCGCTGCCCGTCAGTCGGGAGGAGTCGCCTTTGCGGCGCGGCCTGCGGTGGCCCGCCAGCCGGTGACCGGCCAAACAAAACGTTACCTCACGTTGTGTTGTTTCATCCCCCAAAAAAATCTGGCACCGGACGTGCCATAACAGCAAAAAGGCGACTCCGCCCGCCGCGCCTGTTTGTGTGTCAACATTCTGTCCAGAGCGCCAACCTGTTTTTTGTCATGACTTTCTGGATAGACACCCATTGCCACCTCGACGCCGCCGAGTTCGCGCCCGACGTGGCAGCCGTGCGTACACGCGCCGCCGCCCGGCAGGTCGGCCACTGCGTGCTGCCAGCGGTGGCCGTGGGCAATTTCGACGCCGTGCGGCAACTGGCGCAGCAGTTTGGCGACAGCTACGCGCTGGGCATTCATCCGCTGTGCGTGCCGCAGGCGGTGGATGCTGACTTGCAGGCGCTCGATGAAGCGCTGGCGCGCCACCGCGCCGATCCGCGCCTGGTCGCCGTCGGGGAAATCGGGCTGGATTATTTTGTCCCTGAACTCAAGCAAAGCCCGATGCGCGAGCGCCAGGAATTTTTTTACCGTGCGCAGCTCTTGCTGGCGCGCAAGCACGGCCTGCCGGTGATGCTGCATGTGCGGCGCTCGGCCGACAAACTGCTCAAGCACCTGCGCGAATTGAAGCCCGATGGCGGCTGGCGCGGCATAGCCCATGCCTTCAACGGCAGCGAACAGCAGGCCGGCGAATTCATCAAGCTGGGGCTGAAGCTGGGCTTTGGCGGCAACGTAACCTTTGATTCGGCCCGGCAGATCCGGCG
>CAIYKK010000206.1 GCA_903926695.1 uncultured Burkholderiales bacterium | reverse complement strand
GCTTAAAGCCACCACGGCTTATTTGCAGGCGTTGCGCCAGCGCGTACTGCAGGCGATGGACGACGGGCTGGACGGCAGCGATTTGCAGTCGCTGGAACTGCCGGACTATGCCGATTGGGTCGGCTACCGCCAGCGCCACGGTTTTAACGTTCAGCGTGCCTGGCGCGAGCTGGAACCTGAATGGATGGAAGCGGCCCGCCCCGCCATCAGTCCCACCATTCCCGCAAGTTCAACCAGTCCAATCAGTCCAGCCAGTCCCATCAGTCCAGCCAGCCCGGCCAGTTCCGCTAGTCCCGCCAGCGGTGCGGCCAGCGCCTCAGTTCCAGACATCGGGCGGTAGCTGCTCCTTGCGCCGGTACACCGTGTTGCGCGACACGCCCAGCGCTTTAGCGGCGGCAGAGACATTGCCTTTGTGTTGCTGCAGCATGCGCGTCATGGCGATCAGCGCCACGTCCTGCAGCCGCTGACCGTCGGCTTCGCTGGGCGCGGGGGCGTGTTCCGGCGTGGCGGCGCTGGCCACGGTGGCCTGCGGTGAAGGCGGTGGCGCGGGCTGGATCTGCTCTTCCAGAAAATCGTCCGGCAGGTGCATCAGCTCAATCACGCCCTGGCCGCCGACCATCACGGCCGCTGTGCGCAGCAGGTTGTGCAGCTGGCGGAAATTGCCCGGCCAGTGGTGGGCGCGAAACAGCTTCATCACCTCCGCTGAAATGCCGATGTTCGCGCCGTTGTCGCAAAAGCTCTTGAGGATTTTTTGCGTCACGACTTCAAAATCGGTGCGCTGGCGCAGCGAAGGCAGGCGCACCACCAGACCGTTGAGCCGGTAATACAGGTCTTCGCGGAACTCGCCCTGGGCGATCATTTCCTTGAGGTTTTTGTTCGTCGCGCAGATCACGGCCACATCGACCTCGACCTCCTTGCCCGAACCCAGCGGGCTGACCTTGCGGTCCTGCAGCACGCGCAGCAATCGCGCTTGCAGGTGCCGGGGCATGTCGCCGATTTCGTCCAGAAACAGCGTGCCGCCGTGGGCCTGCTGGATTTTGCCGCTCGCGCCTTTTTTGCGCGCGCCGGTGAACGCGCCTTCTTCGTAGCCGAACAGCTCGGACTCGATCAGCGTTTCAGGAATCGAGGCGCAGTTGACGGAAATGAACGGATGGCCTGCGCGCTCCGAGTCGCCGTGGATGGCCTGGGCCAGCAGGTCTTTGCCGGTGCCGGTTTCGCCCAGAATCATGATTGGAATGTCGCGCCCGCGCACCATGTTGAGCTTGTGAATCACGGCGGTGACCAGCGGGTCGCCGGTGTCGAGGTAGCGCAAGGTCGAGAGCTGGAGCTTGCGCGGTGCGGGCGTGCGGCTGGACGATTGCGCGGGCGCGGCGTTACTCAGGCTGGAACCCAGCCCGGCATCGAGCGCCTGCCCGGCCCACTGATTCAGCGGCTTGATCTTGACTTTGCACCACACCGACATGCCGTTGTGCAGGCCCAGTTGCTGCGGTTTGGCCAGCGCATTGCCGCGCAACTCGTGCAGGCTGGACACCGGAATGCCAAACAGCGACGAAAACGTGTGGACCTGCAGCGCATTGAACGACATGCCGAGCTGAAACTGCGCGCTGCGGTTGGCCGACAAAAAGCGTCCGTCGGGCGAAAAAACAACAATGCCCTCCATCAGCGTGCCCAAAAATTCGGAGCGGGTGTGAAAGTGAATACGAATCGCGGTCGGGAAAATATCGGCAAACATGTGGTTCTCAATCATTTGGGCCGACATGCGCACCAAGGCCATCGTGTGCTGGTGAAAATTGCGCTGGTCGCCGGTCACGTCCAGCGCGCCAATGACCTGGCCGTAGGGATCGACAATCGGCGAACACGAACAGGTCAAAAATTTGTTGGCGTTCATGAAATGCTGGCCACCGTGAACGGTGATGGCCTGCTCTTCCCTGAGCGCCGTGCCGATGGCATTGGTGCCCTTGCTCTGCTCGGACCAGTCCACGCCGGGCACCAGCGCGACCTGCATGGCTTTTTCCAGAAAATCCATGTCGCCCAGCGAATGCAGCACCAGCCCGTGCGAGGAGGTCAACAGCACCATGTTGTGGGTGTTGGCGATTTGTTCGTGCAGCGTTTCCATGACCGGCATGGCGTGTTCGAGCAGGAATTTGTTTTCATCCAGCCCCTGCGACAGCTTGGCTTTGCTTTGGGGTGAAAAGTCCGGCTCGTCGGTGACATCAATGCCATAACCCTTGGAGCGCGTGTGCGACGCGGTAATCAGGCTGAGCTGGCTCAGGCTCTCGGCCTCGCGGTCAGCGGGCGGTTCAGGGCGATCAGAAAAAGGGGGGTACATGACTGTGCGCATATCGTCTCCAGAGGTCGCCACGTTCAAAGGCCCGTCAGGCGGGGTCACCTTGCAAAAATTGGGCCTTGTCGCGGCGGGGTCTTTGCGCTAGCTCAACGCGTGTGAATTGACCGATTTTCCCTGCTTTTGTTGCACAGTTCAACAGAACGCAATAGCCATTCGTGCTGTAAGTCATTGACTTATAAGGGAAAACCCGAATTCATCGCGGTCAAAAGGGGCGTCAGCAACTGAACACCTGCGCCAAATTGACACACTTTTGCCGATTTCCGCGTCCGCCCGCGCCCGCTCGCCCGCAAGGGAAAGCGCACAGCCCGCCCCGGTGGCGCACTTATTGCTGAAGCTCGCAAATAGCTTTCATCATTTCAGGAGACATTCCGTGCAAACTTCTTTTCGGCAAAAAATCGTCCGCGCCAGCGCCGTGCTGGCCGCTGGCTGGCTGCTCGCGGGTAGCGCCTTGGCCCACGGCGACGTGGTGCCGCACTCGGTCGATACCCACACCCTGCCGCAGCTGGGCGAAAAATGGCTGCCCGCCAACCCCTACACCGAAGGCACGCCCGCCAACAAGGAGGCACTGCGCATTGGCACTTCGGCCTACAACCAGAACTGCGCCCGCTGTCATGGACTGGAGGCGCTTTCCGGCGGCATTGCCCCTGACCTGCGCAAGCTCGACCGCGACTGTATGGCGATGGCCGATGAGGCCAAAAAAATGGCCTGTTACAAAGAAACCGACGATTATTTTCTCGGCACCGTGCGCCGTGGCCGCACGCGTGATGGCCGCGTCTATATGCCGCCGTTTGAAGGTATCCTGAGCCAGGAAGCCATCTGGTCTATCAAGACTTATCTGGAAACACGCCGCTCCGCCGAGTGATACGGGCCGCTGTAGCCTTCACGCATGACGCCTAACTTCAGGAGACAAGCCACTATGCCTAGTTCATTTTTTTCCTTTCCCCGACGCCTGTCAGCCGCTCCGGCGGCGGGTCGGCGCCGGGCGCTGGCGTTGCTGTTGCCCTTGCTGCTGGGCGGCTCTCTGGCGCAGGCTCAGACTGAGCTGACCGGCCTGGCCAAAATTCAGGCCAGCGGCACGCTCAAGGTGGCGGTGTACAAAGACAACGCACCGTTTTCTTCCGGCCCGGTCAGCGCCATGAAGGGGCTGGACGTTGATATTGCCACCGCGCTGGCCAAGCAGATGCAGCTCAAGCTGGCGCTGCTGCCCTTTGATGCGGGCGAGAACATGAACGACGACCTGCGCAACATGGTCTGGCGCGGCCACTACCTCGGCTACGGCCCGGCCAACGTGATGCTGCACGTCCCGGTGGACAAATACCTCATCAACGAAAACCGTCAGGCGCTGATTTTTGCGCCCTACATGCGTCAGGTGTACGTGCTGCTGCACGACACGCAGGCGCTGGCACAGGTGAGCAGCCCGGATGATCTCAAGGGCGTGAAGCTCGCCGCCGAGCGCGGCACCGGCAGCGCGGGCGTTTTGATGGGCCACCACGGCGGCGAGTTGGTGTCGCAGGTGAACCTCTACGGCAGCGGCGTGGAAGCGGCCCAGGCCGTGCTCGACGGCAAAGCGGTCGCCGCCTACGTGACGCGTGCGCAGGCTGAAAGCGCGCTGGCGCAGCTCAAACCCGGCACGGCTTTGCACTGGGCGCTCAGCCCGCTGGCGCTGCAGGGCTTGCCGTCCAACGGCTGGCCGCTGGGCATGGCGATCAAGGCCGATTCCAAGGACTTGGGTCAGGCGCTGGAAAAAGCCCTCCAAGCCCTGCGCGACAGCGGCGAGCTGCTGGCGATTTTCAAAAGCCACGGCATGACGCTGACCGCACCCTGAGCGCGCCAGCGCCGCCAGTTCGGCCAGTTCCCGCCAGCGCCCACCCGCAACGGGCAGGCGGCTGGCAGGCGCAAAACCGCCGCAGACGGCGGCGCGGACAGCTGTTTTCGGGCAATCGACCGGGGCCTGCGGGGCGGCGCTAAAATGAAATGGTTTGCGCGCAGTTGAACTCACTGCCAGCGCCCACAGCTTTAGGTTCCGTACTCAATAAGGGATTTTGGCCGCATTGCCAGCTCACGGGAGCGGCCAGTGCGGCCTCGCATTTATGGCTTCCAACTTCCTGACCAAAATTTTCGGCAGCCGCAACGACCGGCTGCTCAAGACCTACCGCAAGACCATTGAGCAGATCAATGCGCTTGAAACCGCGTTTGAGAAGCTGGACGACGAGCAGCTGCGCGCCAAGACCCAGGAATTCAAAGACCGGGTGGCCAAAGGCGAAACGCTGGACGCGCTGCTGCCCGAAGCCTTTGCCGTGGTGCGCGAAGGCAGCAAGCGCATCATGAAAATGCGCCACTTCGACGTGCAAATGCTGGGCGGTATGGCGCTGCACAACGGCAAAATCGCTGAAATGCGCACCGGCGAAGGCAAAACGCTCACCGCCACGCTGCCCGTGTACCTCAATGCGCTGACCTGCAAAGGCGTACATGTCGTCACCGTCAACGACTATCTGGCCAGCCGCGATGCGCGCTGGATGGGCCGGCTGTACAACTTCCTCGGCCTGAGCGTGGGCATCAACCTAGAT
>CAIYKK010000205.1 GCA_903926695.1 uncultured Burkholderiales bacterium | reverse complement strand
TGGTCCGCCTTCGGCGTGGCTGCGGAACCGATCAAGATCGGCGTCACCGGTCCGTTCACCGGCGGCTCGGCGCCGATGGGAACCTCGATGCGCGATGGCGCCAAGCTGGCAGTATCCCAGATCAATGCCAGCGGCGGCGTGCTGGGCCGCCAGTTGCAATTGATCGAGCGCGACGACGAAGCCAAGAATGAACGCGGCGTGCAAGTCGCGCAGGAATTGATCCACAAGGAAAATGTCATCGCCACGCTGGGCTTCGCCAACACCGGCGTCGCGCTGGCGTCGCAGCGTTTCTATCAGGACGCCAAGATCCCGGTCCTTAACAACGTCGCCACCGGCTCCGTCATCACTCAGCAATTTGCCAAGCAACCGGAAAACTACGTCTTCCGCACAGCGGCCAACGATGCCATTCAGTCGGCGATGATCGTCAACGAAGCCATCACCAAGCGCAAGTTCACCAAGGTCGCGATCCTCGCCGATTCGACCAACTACGGCCAACTGGGACGCGAAGACCTGGAAAAAGCGCTGACAGCCAAAGGCATCAAAGCCGTCGCCGTCGAAAAATTCAACATCAAGGACGTCGACATGACGGCCCAGTTGCTGAAAGCCAAGCAGGCCGGCGCGCAAGCGATCCTGACCTACGGCATCGGCCCGGAACTGGCCCAGATCGCCAACGGCATGGAAAAGCTGGGCTGGAAAGTGCCGATGATCGGCAGCTGGACCTTGTCGATGGGCAATTTCATCGACAACGCCGGCAAGAATGGCAATGGCACGCTGATGCCACAAACCTTCATCCAGGAAGCGGATAACCCGAAGCGCAAGGCATTCATCGATGGCTATCTGAGCGCCTACAAGCCTGACAATGGCCGCATCCCGTCGCCAGTGTCGGCCGCGCAAGGCTATGACTCGGTATTCCTGCTCGCTGCCGCAATCAAGCAAGCCGGCAGCACCGATGGCCCTAAAATCAAGGCTGCGCTGGAAAACCTGAATGAAAAGGTCGAAGGCGTCGTTGCCACCTACAGCAAGCCGTTCACCAAAGATGACCATGAAGCCATCAAGACTGGCATGGCCGCGTTCGGCGAAGTCAAGGATGGTCGCGTAGTGCGCGCCAAGTAATTGCCTCCATCAGGTAACTAGCAAGCAGACCGGCATGACGCTCTTCCTGCACCGTCATCCCTGAACAGCCAGTTTTTGCCCGGAAAATACCCCGGACAGAGGCTGGCTTTCTTGCACTCGATCTACGGCGCACATGCGCCACACCTGGAATAAAACAATGGAAATCCTGCTGCATCTTATCATCAGCGGCGTCGCCGTGGGCATGATCTACGCGGTGATCGCCTTCGGCTATCAACTCACTTTCGCCACTTCCGGCACGCTCAACTTTGGCCAGGGCGAAGCCTTGATGCTGGGCGCGCTGGTCGGCCTGTCGCTGGTCGGCAATATCCACGGCGGCCCCTATGTCAACTACTGGCTGATGATCCCGATCGTGCTGCTGTTCGGCGCGCTGCATGGCGTGCTGGTCGAGCGCATCGGCGTGCGCCCTGCGCTGAAAATCAAATCTGAATTCGGCTGGATCATGTCGACGATTGCGCTCGCGATCATCTTCAAGAATGTCGCTGAAAACATCTGGGGCCGCGACGACATGACCT
>CAIYKK010000204.1 GCA_903926695.1 uncultured Burkholderiales bacterium | reverse complement strand
TACCTGACCAAACCGTTTGGTGTGGGCGAGCTGCTGGCCCGCGTGCGCGCCAACCTGCGCCGCCCCCGCGCCGCAGCGGGCGAAAGCGCCGCCGAGACCAGCGGCGAGGCCGATCCGGTTTTTCGCTTTGGCGACGTGGCGGTGGACCGGCAGGCGCGCCTGGTGCGCCGGGGCGGCGCTGAAGTGCATCTGACGCCCATCGAATACCGCTTGTTGACGGTCTTGATCGCCAACGTGGGCCGGGTGCTGACGCACCGCCAGCTGCTGCGCGAAGTGTGGGGGCCGTCGCACGCAGAACAAAGCCACTACCTGCGGATTTACATGGGCCATTTGCGGCAAAAGCTGGAGACTGACCCGGCCCAGCCCCGGCATTTGTTGACCGAAACAGCCGTGGGCTACCGGCTGGTTAATCGTTCATAAACCGGATAAATCCGACGGACTTTTTGAACACGCTCAAGGCGTCGGGGTGGTGTTGACGGCTTGCACGGCGGGCGGGCAGGCGGCGCTGATGAAATGTCAGGCTGGAATTACAACACCTTTTTTGCGTATGCAACGCTGGCGACACCGGCTCCAAGTGCTGAAAGGTATGCCGGAATAAAAATGATCCAACCAGTTTGCGAAAGTAAAACGCCCGAAATTACAGCACCGAGCACAAGAGCCAAATGTGCAGTTTCTTTTTTATATTTGGGTGCCGCAAAAGCTGGCAATAGAACAGTAGTGGCCGCGCCAATGATGCACCCAATGCAGAGGGTCATACTGGTTAAAACCGCGTTCAATGTGCTTGGAGATGCCTTCCAATTCATGGCCACAAATGCTGAAAAGATTAAATCTCCTATGGCGAGAAGGTTCATGCAGACAAAAAAAGCAGTGCCGATGCCGAAAGCAAAAGCAACGGGAACAAAAAGCCAATTAAGTAACATTATTTTTATTGAACAACTTAGGTTTAAACGCGTGGTTACGGCTTCAATTGCATTGCGCGACATAGTCGCCAAAAACACCTTGCAGCCAGTCGATAAAAAATCCGACGAACTCCCTTTCCATCCGCCGGATTTTGTTTCAACCAGAAACGGGAATCCCCCGCCCCGCTTTATTCCACCGTCACACTCTTAGCCAAATTACGCGGTTTATCCACATCCGTCCCCCGCGCACAAGCCGTGTGATACGCCAGCAATTGCAGCGGCACGACATGCAGCAGCGGGCTCAGCGCGCCGTAATGCTCGGGCATGCGGATCACATTCACGCCTTCGCTGCTTTCAATGCGGCTGTCGGCGTCGGCCAGCACGTAGAGCACGCCGCCCCTAGCGCGCACTTCCTGCATATTGCTTTTGAGTTTTTCCAGCAGCGCGTCGTTGGGCGCGACGGTCACGACCGGCATCGCGCTGGTCACCAGCGCCAGCGGGCCGTGTTTCAGCTCGCCCGCCGGGTAGGCTTCGGCGTGGATGTAGCTGATTTCTTTCAGTTTCAACGCGCCTTCGAGCGCAATCGGGTAGTGCAGGCCGCGCCCCAGGAACAGCGCGTTTTCCTTTTTCGCAAAATCCTCGGCCCAGCTGATGAGTTGCGGCTCCAGCGCCAGCACGGCCTGCAGCGCGGCGGGCAAATGGCGCAGGGCTTTGAGATGGGCGGCTTCGGCGTCGTCGCTCAAGCGGCCTTTGGACTGGGCCAGCGCCAGCGTCAGCAAAAACAACCCGGCCAATTGCGTCGTGAACGCCTTGGTCGAGGCCACGCCGATTTCCACCCCGGCGCGGGTGATGTAGGCCAGCTTGCATTCGCGCACCATCGCCGAGGTGGCGACGTTGCAGATGGTCAGCGTCTGCGTCATGCCCAGGCTTTGCGCGTGGCGCAGCGCGGCCAGCGTATCGGCGGTTTCGCCGCTCTGCGTGATGGTGACGACCAGCGTGCGCGCATTTGGCACCGAAGTGCGGTAGCGGTATTCGCTGGCGACTTCGATTTGCGTCGGGATGCCGGCAATGTCTTCCAGCCAGTATTTAGCCGCACAGCCGCTGTAGTAGCTGGTGCCGCAGGCCAGAATCAGCACCGAATCGATATCTTTGAACGTGCGGTAAGCGCCATCGCCAAACAGCTCGGGCGTGATGCCGTTCACGCCTTCCAGCGTGTCGGCAATGGCGC
>CAIYKK010000203.1 GCA_903926695.1 uncultured Burkholderiales bacterium | reverse complement strand
GATTGATGTGGCTTACCGCTACTTTGCCACCGAGCACCGCAAGTTCATCATCGGCGACGCGCCCGGCCACGAGCAATACACGCGCAACATGGTCACGGCTGCCTCCAGCGCCGACGCCGCCGTGGTGCTGGTCGATGCCACCAAGCTGGACTGGAAAAACCCGGCGATGGAGCTGCTGCAGCAAACCCGCCGCCATTCGCTGCTGGTCAACCTGCTGCGCGTGCCGTCCATCGTGTTCACGGTGAACAAGCTCGACGCCGTCGAAGACTCCGCGCTGGCCTTCAACAACATCAGCGCCGCGCTGACGGCCTTTGCCGAAGCCGCCAAGATCGCCGTCAAGGCCATCGTGCCGATTTCCGCGCTGAAGGGCTGGAATGTGGTCGATGCCGCTGAAACCGGCTGGTGCGGCTACACCGGCCCGTCGCTGCTGGACCTGCTCGAACAGCTGCCCGCCACGCCTGCCGAAACCGGCGAAGCGTTTTCGTTTCCGGTGCAGTGGGTGGAAAAGTTCTCGTCGTCATCCGACACGAGCCAAGGACGGCGCGTGTTCTGGGGCCGCGTTGGCACCGGCAGCGTTCAGCCCGGCCAAAGCGTTACCGTTCTGCCCAGCGGCCAGAGCGCCGTCGTGGCGCAGGTTCTGAATTGCATCCGCGAGCCCAAGGCGATCAATGCCGGGCACAGCGCCGGTATCGTGCTGGACCGCGAAGTCGATGTGTCACGCGGCGACTGGCTGCTGGCGCAGGACACCTTCACGCCCTCGCGCGACGTGGCCGTGACGATGGCCTGGATGGACGACGAGCCGCTGGTGGCCGGGCGCGTCTATTGGGCGCTGCAGGGCCACCGCTGGGTCAAGGCCAAAATCAAACGCATCGTGCATAAGCTTGATGTGAACACCCTGGCCGAAGAAGACGCCACCGAACTGCCACCGAACGCCATCGGCCATATCGAGCTGAGCCTGCAGGAGCCGCTGGTGACGCTGCCCTATGCGCGTTCGCGTGTGCTGGGCTCGCTGGTGCTGGTCGATACCGCCTCGCACAAGACATCGGGCGCTGCGCTGGTGCTGTAAACCTTCATTTTTCAACTTTTAAACCTGCTGGAAAACCCCTGAAACGCGGCGGCTCAAGCCCGATTTTTTTGATTCCCTGCCTTTGCAAGCCGCTGATTTGCACAGGGATAAATAATCACTAGCCGGATTTGAGCTGCATGGCCTTAAAATCTAGGGTTTCCACCGACCAGCCAAAACACCATGACACACGTCGTTTCCGATTCCTGCATCCGCTGCAAATACACCGATTGTGTGGATGTCTGCCCCGTGGACTGCTTCCGCGAAGGCCCGAACATGCTGGTGATTGACCCGGACGAGTGCATTGACTGCGCCGTCTGCATTCCTGAATGCCCGGTCAACGCCATTTACGCCGAAGAAGACCTGCCCGCCGATCAGGTGAAATTCATCGAGATCAACGCCCAACTGAGCCAGGCGATGGGCTGGACCAGCATCACCAAGCGCAAAGCGGCCCTGCCCGATGCCGAGGACTGGAAAGACAAGACCAACAAGCTGTCCGAACTGGTGCGCTAAGCCCCACTGAGCCGTTTTACAAAAACCAGCCAAGAAATCATGGAACCTCAATTGAACCAAGAAGTCATCAACACCGCCGTCCAGCATGACGGCCCCATTGAAACCGATGCCGTCATCGTCGGTGCCGGGCCTGTGGGCCTGTTCCAGGTGTTTGAACTGGGCCTGCTCGAAATCAAGGCCCACATCATTGACTCGCTGGCCTACCCCGGCGGCCAGCCGATTGAGCTGTATCCCGACAAGCCCATCTACGACATTCCCGCCATTCCAGTCTGCACCGGCAAAGAACTGACCGACAACCTGATGAAACAGATCCAGCCGTTTGGCGCGACGTTTCACCTGGGCCAGGAAGTCAGCACGGTTAAAAAACGCGAAGACGGCCGCTTTTTTGTCGAAACTTCCAAGGGCACGCAGTTTCTGACCAAGACGATTTTTATCGCTGCGGGCGTGGGCGCTTTCCAGCCCAAGCTGCTGCGCGTCGAGGGTCTGGACAAGTTTGACAACAGCCAGCTGTTTTACCGGGTTAAAAACCCCGCTGATTTTGCCGGCAAAAATCTGGTGATCGTTGGCGGCGGCGACTCCGCCCTCGACTGGGCGCTGAACTTTGTCGCCGAAGGCCCGAACAAGGCCGAAAGCGTGATCCTGATTCACCGCCGCGACGGTTTCAAAGCTGCACCGGCCAACGTGGCCAAGATGAAACAGCTGTGCGACGAATACGAAATGCAGTTCATCGTCGGCCAGATCACCGGCTACGATGAAAAAAACGGCCTCCTCACCGGCGCGAAAGTCACCGGCGCCGATGGCGTGACCCGCGTCGTACCGCTGGACGTGCTGCTGGTGTTCTTCGGCCTGAGCCCCAAGCTCGGCCCGATTGCCGACTGGGGTCTGGACATCGAGCGCAAGCAGTTGAAGGTGGACACGGAGAAATTCTCCACCAACATTCCAGGTATTTTTGCCGTAGGCGACATCAACACCTACCCCGGCAAAAAAAAGCTGATTCTGAGCGGTTTTCATGAATGCGCGCTGGCCGCTTTTGGCGCTGCACCCTTCATTTTCCCGGACAAGAAAATCCACCTGCAATACACAACGACCAGCCCCAAGCTGCACAAGGTTCTGGGCGTTGAGTCGCCTGTGTTTGATTAATCGGCTTTAGCTAAACCAACCGGGCCGTCTTCGGGTCATAGACCACCTCGGTGATTGAGCCGTCCCGGATGCGCTCAACCGCTTCGTCAATCACATGGAGCGGCACCAGAAACCACTCTCTGGGCTTGACGCTCTGGCCGAAGCGGTCTTCGAGGGTCAGGTCGATCTGTGCCGCGCTGAACAAACGGTGGAAAATATTTTCCAGCTTGATACGGTTCAGGTTGTGCAGCGTGTAGGTGGCCACGACTTCCACATCGGCCAGCAGATAGGTGGCGTCTTTGCTGGCGCCTGCAATGCGGGTCTCCACCTTGCCGCCAGTCACACCGATCTTGTGAATCAGCTCGCGGTGTTCGGCGACAAAGGGATGGCCCGACAGGCTACGCAGCACATAAATGGTGCCACTTTCAATGTCTTCAGGCGCTGGCGCATCGCCAAACAGCGGCCCCATGTCGGTATCGGTCAGGCGTCGGCCCGTGTCGTCCTTGTAGAGCGCCCGCTGCAGCGAGCGGCGCAGCAAGTTGCTTTCCGTGCCGTTGGCGTAAATGACGCGCAGGCGCGCATCGCTTTCGCCGTTCGGTGCCTTGATGGCTTCACCCACTTCGGCGACATAGGCCAGCAGTCCGCCCACGAGAAAGTAATTGCCGCTGGCAATGCTGGTGTCGCGCCCGAAACGCAGCGTCTTGCGAACGTCGGATTTGAGTTCTCGTTCTACCTGCTCGAACAGCGGCTTGAACTGGTCAAAGTCCGCGCATGGCGTGCGGTCGGCAATTTCTTCTGCGGCGCGCTTTTCAGCCGTGGAGCGCACATGGCGCAGCACGGTGATGTCACTGGGGTCGGCGGTTTTTTCGCCTATTCCGAGTTCGGCCAGCAAGGCGTCTTCGTCCAAAGCATCAATATCCGCCGTGGTGGCCGCTGCCGCACCCGACAGCAGGCCGGGGCCATCGAGCGCCGCCAGCAGGGCGGGGGCTTCCGGCAGCTTGCGTAACTGATCCAGGCGCACGGCATACAGGCGCTCAAAAATATCGCGGCCCTCGCCATGCTGGGGAGCGCGGCCATGCGTCTGATGAAAACGCAAAATGTCCTCAAAGCCCGCGATGATGCGTTCCTCGCGCGGGGTTCGGCTGGCGGTCTTGAGCGGGGCGGTTTCGACACCCAGCGCCGCCAGCAGGTCGTCATCGTCCATGTCAACCATGCGTCGGTTCTCTTTGTGCTTGTGCTGCTTTCGCTTGTGTACGGTAACGTGCAAAAGCGGCCACGCCTTCAGCCATGTGCTTTTCCCACGGGTCAGCGGAATTGAGGTCGGGCAGGCGCTGGCGCTCGTTCTTGAACTGCAAGGCGCGTTTGGCCAGTTCGCGGGCCTCGTCTTCAGGAATGTTCAGCTTCTTGGCTG
>CAIYKK010000202.1 GCA_903926695.1 uncultured Burkholderiales bacterium | reverse complement strand
GCCTTGCAGGGAAAGACCAGAGCGCAAGAAGTACTCGGGGTCATGTATAACCAAGGGCGTGGCGTCCCACGGAGTCATAAAGAGGCGGTTGAATGGATTAATCCATCAAATTTAATGTACATCGCAAAATTGGAAGAAGACTACAGAAAGCGCGTCTATTTTGAGTCGGCAAAAGCAGAGCTGATTGTTCGTAACTTCAATATCGACTGCAGTGCGCCCAAGAAGAACGGACATCACCTGCCACTAATTAACTTACTGTATGCCAGGCTTGCTACAGAAGACAGGAAGGACATGTGGGTTGAGACAATTGTTCAGGAACGCGATGGAGAGGTTCAAATAATAGATTCCTTGCGAACTCCGGAAAAAATATTAAATACCAACGCAGTATTTCAAATAAATAAATGGGTCGAATTGCACCCTATGGGTAGCATCAGAGCAGAAGCAGTGCGCAATGCCTGTTTTGATTCTCACGGGCCAATCTGGCTACTAGGATAAACAGGGGTGCTGTGCTTTTCGGATTGCGCGTTCGGTTGAGCTTGTGTCTAACTCCTTGATTTCAAATAAACAAGCCTCCTGAGCCTTGGGAATCAGGCACAGGAGGCTATGAAATAAATCCAAAAATAATCCAGCCGGGCCACAAGCAGCCCGGCTTCAAACGCCCCCGTCAGGCGTAGTGCTCAACCGGCACGCAGCTACACGACAAATTCCGGTCGCCATAGACGTTGTCCACGCGGCCAATCGGTGGCCAGTATTTCACCTGCTTGAGCGAAGCCAGCGGAAACGCGCCGGTTTCGCGTGAATAAGGCCGTTCCCACGCCGCGCCCAGCAGGCTGGCGGCGGTGTGCGGCGCGTGTTTCAGTGGGTTGTTGTCTTTGGGCCAGTGGCCGGTTTCGACCTGGCGGATTTCTTCGCGGATGGCGATCATGGCGTGGATAAAGCGATCCAGCTCGGCCAGCGTTTCGCTTTCGGTCGGCTCGATCATCAGTGTGTTGGGCACCGGGAAGCTCAGCGTCGGCGCGTGAAAACCGTAGTCCATCAGCCGCTTGGCCACGTCTTCGGCCATCACGCCGCTGGTTTCTTTCAGCGGGCGCAGGTCCAGAATGCACTCGTGGGCGACGTGGCCGTTTTCGCTGGCGTACAGCGTCGGGTAATGATCTTTCAGGCGGGCGCTGATGTAGTTGGCGCTCAGAATCGCCACTTCGGTAGCTTGCTTGAGGCCGTCCGCGCCCATCATGCGGCAGTACATCCAGCTGATCGGCAGCACCGCCGCGTTGCCCAGCGGCGCGGCAGAAATCGCGCCCACGCCATTGACGTGAATGCCGCCGGTCGCGTGGCCGGGCAGGTAAGGCACCAAATCGGCCACCACGCACACCGGGCCAACGCCGGGGCCGCCGCCGCCGTGCGGAATGCAAAACGTCTTGTGCAAATTGAGGTGGCTCACGTCGCCGCCGAACTCGCCCGGCGCGGCCACGCCGACGAGGGCGTTCATGTTCGCGCCATCGACATACACGCGCCCGCCGTGGGCATGCACCAGCGCGCAGAGTTCTTTCACCTGCGTTTCAAACACGCCGTGGGTGCTTGGATAGGTGATCATCACGCAGGCCAGATTGGCGCTGTGCTGCTCGCATTTGGCCTGCAAGTCGGCCATATCGACGTTGCCCTGCGCGTCGCAGGCGGTGACGACGACTTTCATGCCCGCCATTTGCGCGCTGGCCGGGTTCGTGCCGTGCGCCGATGACGGGATCAGGCAGATATTGCGCTGGCCCTGGCCGTTGGCTTCCAGATACGCCTTGATGACCAGCAGCCCGGCGTATTCGCCCTGCGACCCGGCATTCGGCTGCAGGCTGATGCCCGCGTAGCCGGTGGCCTGACAGAGCCAGTCGCGCAATTGCTGATCCAGCTCGGCGTAGCCCAGCAATTGATCGTGCGGCGCAAACGGGTGAATGTGCGCAAACTCGGGCCAGGTGATGGGAATCATCTCGCTGGTGGCGTTGAGTTTCATGGTGCAGCTGCCCAGCGGAATCATGCTGCGGTCCAGCGCCAGATCTTTGTCGGACAGCATGCGGATGTAGCGCAGCATGCCGGTTTCGGAATGGTGCGTGTTGAACACCGGGTGCGTCAGAAAAGCGCTGGTGCGGCGCAGTTCCGCCGGAATCAGCGACTCGATGCCGTCTTCAAAAGCGCTGACAACCGGCAGGCTCTGGCCCGGCTTGGCAAAAAACGACCAGAGCAATTCGATGTCAGAGCGGCGCGTGGTTTCGTCCAGCGACACGCCGATGTGATGGTTCAGGCGGCAGCACAGATTCGCGCCGGACTGGCGGGCGCGCTCGGCGATGGTCTGGGTCGCGTCGCCGGTGCGGATGGTGACGGAATCAAACGCGCCTTTGTTGGCGATGCTGTAGCCCAGCGTTTCCAGCCCGCGCACAAAAATCGCGGTGTAGGCGGCGATGCGTTCGGCAATGCGTTTTAAACCCTGCGGGCCGTGATAAACGGCGTACATGCTGGCGATGACGGCGGGCAGCACCTGCGCGGTGCAGATGTTGGACGTGGCTTTTTCGCGGCGAATGTGCTGTTCGCGGGTTTGCAGCGCGAGGCGGTAAGCCGGATGGCCGTGGGTGTCGATGCTCACGCCGACCAAGCGGCCCGGCAGCGAGCGTTTAAATTCGTCGCGGCAGGCCAT
>CAIYKK010000201.1 GCA_903926695.1 uncultured Burkholderiales bacterium | reverse complement strand
CCTTGGTCACGGCTTTGGTGGTGTTGCCCACAGCGTCCAGCGGGTCGGTGACGGCGCGCACTTCGGGCGGCAGCTCGGCCATTTCGGCAATGCCGCCCGCGTTGTCGGTGATGGGGCCGTAGGCGTCCAGCGCCACGACGATGCCCGCCATGCTCAGCATGGCCGTGGCGGCCACCGCAATGCCGTACAGGCCCGCCAACTGGTGCGACGCCCCGATGGCCAGGCAGACAAACGCCACCGGCCAGGCAGTCGAGCGCATCGACACGCCCAGACCGGCAATCACATTGGTGCCGTGGCCGGTGGTGGAGGCTTCAGCGATATGCCGGACGGGCGCGTACTGCGTGCCGGTGTAATACTCCGTCACCCAGACCAGCGCGGCAGTCAGCGCCAGCCCGACGGCGCAGGCACCGAACAGCCGCAGCTGGCTGCCGCTGGCGGCAATGGCGTCGTCGGGCATCAGCCACACGGTGACAAAATAAAACGCCAGCAGCGACAGCACGCCAGCAATCGCCAAGCCTTTATAAAGCGCGGGCATGACATTTTTCATGCCCGGCGAAGCCTTGACAAAAAAGCAGCCGATGATGGACGCAATGATGGACACCGCGCCCAGCGCCAGCGGGTACAGCGCCGCGTTCAGCGGTGCCGGGGCTATCAGCAGCGCGCCCAGCACCATCGTGGCAATCAGCGTGACGGCGTAGGTTTCAAACAAATCGGCGGCCATGCCTGCGCAGTCGCCCACGTTGTCGCCCACGTTGTCGGCGATGACCGCCGGGTTGCGCGGGTCGTCTTCGGGAATCCCGGCCTCGACCTTGCCGACCAAGTCCGCGCCCACATCCGCGCCCTTGGTGAAAATGCCGCCACCCAGTCGCGCAAAAATCGAAATCAAGGAAGCGCCAAAGGCAAAGCCGATCAGCGGATTGAGTAAATCGGCCAGTGGCGTGTCCGGCGTGTAGCGGCCATTTCCCGCCAGAAACCAGAAAAATCCGCTCACGCCCAGCAGGCCCAGCCCGACGACCAGCATGCCGGTGATCGCGCCGCCGCGAAAGGCCACGTCCAGCGCCGGGCCAATGCCGCGCGTGGCCGCCTGCGCGGTCCGCACATTGGCGCGCACCGAGACATTCATGCCGATAAAGCCGCACGCGCCCGACAGCGCCGCGCCCAGCACAAAACCCACAGCGCTGGTGCCATCGAGGAAAATGCCGATCAGCAGCGCCAGCACCACGCCGACGATGGCGATGGTTTTGTACTGCCGGGCCAGGTAGGCGGCGGCGCCCAGCTCGATGGCCGCCGCGATTTCCCGCATTCGGGCGTTGCCCGCGTCCTGCGCCAGAATCCAGCTGCGCGCCCAGATGCCGTAAGCCACGGCGGTCAAGCCGCATATGAGCGCCAAAATGAGCGCTGCCGAGTTTCCAGTCATAAAACCTCCTGCCTTGTGGGGAAATTAAACGCTAAAAACCGATGAGTTGGCAACTCGTAAGCTCCTGATCAGTAAAATAAGGGTAAATCACAGGCGTGCGGTTCTACGCACCGACTTGGTGCTGACAGGGCTTGTCAGACGCCCGTTTTTCATCCGCCTTTTTTCATCAACGTGTTTCACTAACGCAAAGCGACCATGTCCCTAGATAAAGTTTCTCCCGGCAAAAACGTTCCTGAGTCTTTCAACGTGATCATCGAAATCCCGATGAACGCTGATCCGGTGAAGTATGAAGTGGACAAAGAGTCCGGCGCCATTTTTGTGGACCGCTTCATGAGCACCGCGATGCACTACCCCACTAACTACGGCTACGTGCCCCAGACCATCAGCGGCGACGGCGACCCCGTTGATGTGCTGGTGATCACGCCGTTCCCGCTGATTCCTGGTGTGGTCGTGCCTTGCCGCGCCATCGGTATCCTCAAGATGACCGACGAAGCTGGTGAAGACGGCAAAGTGCTGGCCGTGCCGACCGACAAGATCTTGTCGATCTACAAGCACTGGCAAAAGCCTGAAGACCTGAATGAATTGCGCCTGAAAACCATTGCCCACTTCTTTGAGCATTACAAAGACCTCGAAGCTGGCAAATGGGTCAAAGTCCAAGGCTGGGAAGGCCCGGAATCGGCCAAGAAGGAAATTCTCGACGGCATGGCCAACTACGCCAAAGCCCAAGAAGCTTGACATCCTCCCCTGCCTGAAGGCAGG
>CAIYKK010000200.1 GCA_903926695.1 uncultured Burkholderiales bacterium | reverse complement strand
TAGATTTTTTGTTGCAAATCCAGGGCTTTGTTGAACACAAACCGGCGCGCCCCGGCGAAGCGGCCCATGTCCCGCGCCTGCCCGCCGTTGGGCATGAGTTCAAACTTGAAAGCCTGGAGGCGCTGCATGCTGGGATTTTAATCAGCGATTTACTTATCAGCACCCGTACAGGACCTGCGGTGTCCACGCGCTGCATCCCCGCCCTGAAGGACGGGGCTTTTCGCGCAAGAAGGGTAATATCGGTGGTTACTAACCGGATTTTTTCCAGCATGTCTGACCAGCTTGATGTTCCTCCCCCCTCCGAAAGCCACTCTGAATTAGCGAAAAGTTCGCTGAACTTTCCCATCGTCGGCCTCGGCGCTTCGGCTGGTGGGCTGGAGGCGCTGCTACGGTTTTTTGAGCACATGCCAGCGGGCAGCGGCATGGCTTTTGTCGTCATTCTCCACCTGTCTCCTACGCACGAAAGCAACGCAGCCGAAATACTGCAGCGGGTAACGGCCATGCCAGTGGTGGAGGCAGCCGAGCGCATGGCCATCGAAGCGGATCATGTGTATGTGATCGTGCCCGGCCATGACCTGACCATGGATGATGGCTGTCTGCAGGTGTCCGGGCCAGCCCGGATTCAGGGCAAGCATCTGGCCATTGACCTGTTTTTTCGCACCCTGGCCGAGGTTCACCAGGAGCGGGCCGTGGCCATTGTGCTGTCGGGTACCGGTACCGATGGTGCTGTGGGGCTGTCCCGCATCAAGGAGCAGGGCGGCATCACCTTGGCGCAGGCACCCGATGACGCAGCCTACGACGGCATGCCTAAAGCCGCCATTGGCACCGGCATGGTCGATTTTGTGCTTAGCGCGGTGGACATGCCCCAGCGCCTGATAGACCTGTGGAGCAACGCCCGCCGTATTTGGTTGCCCAAGGACGCCGATCTGTCAATCAAATCCACCCCGGCCGAGGATGCGCAGGCCGCCCAAGAGGCCGAGTTGGCGCTGCGCGAGATCATGGCCTTGCTGCGCAGTGACTCGAAAAACGATTTTCGCCACTACAAGCGTGCCACCGTGCTGCGCCGCATTGAGCGGCGGTTGCGGGTGCGCGGCCTGCCGGATTTGCCCGCCTACCGCGACTACCTGCGCGAACACCCCGAAGAGGCCAAGCCGCTGCTGCAAGACATGCTGATCAGCGTGACCAATTTTTTCCGTGACCGCGAGGCTTTTGAGGCGCTAGAGCGCGATGTGCTGCCCAGCCTGCTCGACAACCGCTCACCCGATGAGCCGCTGCGCGTCTGGGTGGCTGGCTGCGCCACGGGCGAAGAGGCTTATTCCCTGACCATGATGTTGTGCGAGCAGCTAGAGCTGCACAACAGCGCGCTGGAGCTACAGGTCTTTGCCACCGATATTGATGAGAGGGCGATCAGCTTCGGGCGCAACGCCCTGTACCCGGCTTCCATCCTGACCGACGTTTCGCAGGGGCGGCTGCGGCAGTTTTTTGTCCCCGAGCAGGAGCAGTTCCGGGTGATCAAGCCGGTGCGCGAGAAAGTGCTGTTTGCCGAGCACAACGTGCTGCGCGATCCGCCCTTTTCGCGCATGGACCTGATCTGCTGCCGCAACCTGTTGATCTACCTGGACCGCGAAGCGCAAAACCGCATTCTGGAAATGTTCCGCTTTGCCCTGCGTCCGGGGGGCTACCTGTTTCTGGGTACTTCCGAATCGACCGACGCGGTGCCCAACCTGTTCAGCATTGTTGATAAAAAAAGCCGTATCTTTAAGACCAATCCGCAGGCCCACGCCATCCGTCACCTGCCGGTACTGGTGGGCTCGCCGCTGTACCGCACCAGCACGGTCCGGCCGAAGGAGGCCAGGCGCGAATCCTCGCTGCCCTCCGTGGCCGAGCTGCACCGCAAATACATTGACGAGGTGGTTTCGCCCAGCGTGTTGATCGACAGCCGCTACAACGTGCTGCATCTGTCTGACAAGGTGGGCACGTTTCTGCACCACGGCGGCGGCGCGCCATCGCTCAATTTGCTGGGCAATGTGCATGCCGAGCTGCGCACCGAGCTGCGCACGGCGCTTTTTCAGGCCAGTCAGTTGGCGGGTACCGTTCAGACCCGGCCCGTTCCCACGCACCGGGGCGAGACCGAGGTGCTGGTGCAGATGACGGTCAGGTTTTTCGGCGAAATGGGCAGCGCCTCCAGCCTCATCCTGGTGATGTTCGACGAGGTGGCGCCCGCGCCGCTGCAGGGGAGTGCCGCAGAGCTTCGCCCGGATGAGGAGTCCAGAATCCGCCAGCTTGAAACCGAGGTCCAGCAGCTCAAGGATCAGCTGCAGCAAACCATCGAACAGGCCGAGCGCTCGACCGAAGATCTCCGCGCCTCCAATGAGGAGCTGCAGGCCATCAACGAAGAGCTGCGCTCGGCCAGCGAGGAGCTTGAAACCAGCAAGGAAGAGCTGCAGTCCATCAATGAAGAGCTGACCACGGTCAATTTCGAGCTGAAGGTGAAGGTGGATGAAACCAGCAAGATCAATGACGACCTGCAAAATCTCATTACCTCGTCCGACATTGCCACCGTGTTTATCGACCGGGGCTTGCGCATCAAGCGCTACACGCCGCAGGCGGCCAGCATTTTTAACCTGATTGCCTCGGACGTTCACCGCTCGCTGCTCGACATCACCCACCGGCTCGATTACGAGTCGCTGGCCAACGATGTGGTCGAAGTCTTCAAGAGCCTGAACATGGTGGAGCGCCAAATCAGCAGCACCGATGGCAAGCATTATCTGGCGCGCATTCGGCCCTACCGGACGATTGACGACCGAATCGACGGTGCGGTGCTGACCTTTGTCGATGTCACGGCGCTGCGCCTGGCTGAAGAAAGCCTGCGCGTGGGCGAAGAGCGCTTGCGCATCGCCGCCGAAACCACCAAGGATTACGCCATTCTCACGGTCGATGAAGAAGGCTTTATCACCACCTGGAATTTGGGCGCGCAGCGCATCTTTGGCTACGGCGAAAAAGAAGTCATCGGGCAGCATTTTTCCCTGCTGTACACGCAGCAAGACCGTATGGTGGGTGTGCCCGAGGAGGAGTTGAACTGCGCCCGCCGGGAAGAGCGCTGTCAGGATGAACGCTGGCATCTGCGCAAGGACGGCAGCACTTTCTTTTGCAGCGGCGTTGTGACCCGTATGGCCATCAAGTCGGGCGGGTTTGCCAAGATTGCACGCGACATGACCGAAAGCAAAGAGCAGGAAGCCAGCCGCGAAGAGCAGCTGGCCTGGGAGCAGCAGGCCAATGAACTCAAAGACCAGTTTTTGGCCGTGATGTCGCATGAGCTCAAGCACCCGCTCAACCTGATTCAGGTCAATACCGAACTTTTGATCAGTCAGCCGGAGGTGCGGGCGCTGCCTGCGGTGGCCCGCGCCGGTGAAACCATCCGGCTGGCCGTGGCCAGTCAGGCCAAGATCATTGACGACTTGCTAGACCTCTCGCGCGTGCGCACAGGCAAGCTGACGCTTTCGCTGACCACTGTGGCGCTCAATGAAGTGGTCGCCTCGATTGTCGATGCGGCCCAAAACGAGGTTCAGAAAAAAGGCCTGAGCCTGATTTACCACCACCCGACCGAAGAGGTGCTCGCCCTGTGCGACCGCGTGCGTACCGAGCAGATATTTTGGAACCTGATCAACAACGCCATCAAATTCACCCCGGCAGGGGGCAGCGTGACCTTGCATCTGGAGCAGGATGCGCGCTTTGCCCGGTTCAGCGTCAGCGATACGGGGCAGGGCATCACGCCGGAGTTTTTGCCCCAGGTGTTTGGCTTGTTCCAGCAGGGGGCGAATTCGCAGCAGTCTGCCAGCCCGAACGCGGGGCTGGGCGTGGGCCTGACGCTGGTGCGCGATTTGGCCACGGCTCAGGGCGGCAAGGTGCTGGCCGAGTCGGCAGGCCTGAACCGGGGCGCGTCCTTCACGGTCTGGCTGCCTCTGGCTAGCAGACGCATGGCCCCGGCTGACAGCGTTGCGCCGCCCCGCGCAAATCTCAATGGCCTGCGGATTCTGGCCGTCGATGACATGCTCGACTCGCTGGAGCCTTTTGCCGATTTGCTGCGCCTCGAAGGTGCCCATGTCGATATCGCCAGCGGTGGCCACAAAGCCCTCGCGCTGCTGGATGATCACACGTATGACGTGCTCATTTCCGACATCGGCATGGAGGAGATGGACGGCTACGAACTCATCCGCGAAATCCGAAAGCGCCCGAAATTGCGCCAGTTGCAGGCCATTGCGCTGAGCGGTTTCGGGCGGCCGGTGGATGTCAACCGCGCCTTGCGCAGCGGTTTTAATGCCCATCTGGCCAAACCCGCCAGCGTGGCCCATATTTGCCGGGCCATTGCCGCGCTGCCGCTCACACCCAAGGACTGAGTGTTACAAAATTATTCTCTTGAAACGCTCTGATGAGTTTTTTCGGGGGAGCAATTGTTATAACCTTTGCGGAAGTCCACCGCTGTCTGGCCGGTGCCAGTGAAGAAAATGGCCCAATTCCACGGAAAACACATGAAATATTCAGATATTCCAGTCCCGTCAGCGGCCCTGACGCCTTTGGCCGCCTCGGCCAGTTCTGCGGCGGCGCTCCTGCAGCAGGTGGAAGCGGCCCGTTATGCCGTACTCAGGCGCCTGTCGCCCTCTTTGCGCCACCACATGGTGCGTCACCTGCAGCCCATCGGGCTGATCTACGGCGTGATGGAACACAAGCTGGCACGCGGCGAGCCCGACATTGAGGTGCTGCGCACCAACGCAGAAAAAATCAATGAATTCTCCAAAGCGGCGCTGGCCCAGTGCATTGACATCGGCACCTGGCTGGCGCCAGAGTCCAGCTCGCTGGTGCCGCTAACCGCTGGCGTCACCGAGTGCGTCGGCCTGCTGGCCACGACGCTGCACTTCCGGGGTTTTCGCCTGGTCAACGAGGTGGAAGGAATCGACTGTCTGGTCCAGCTCGGGGCGTTGCGCATGGTGCTGATCGCCGCTTTGTTTGAAGCCACCGATGCCCTGAACGAGCCAGCCATCTTGACCCTCAGCGCCACGTCCAGCCCGCAAACCGTCAGGCTGCAGTTGCAACTCACGCCACGCGATGATGGCTGTGTGGAGGAGTATGACGACGGTTACCGCAAACTGACCTGGAGCGATGTTCAGGCGCTGGCCGCCGCCGAGGCCGTGGACCTGTCGCGCCAAGGCGCGCAGGTGACGATGTCTTTTTCCATCGAGACGGAGCCCGCCGCAGCCTGACTTTTTGACACGCCGGGCGCGTGGGCGCTGTGGTAGGGTAGGGCTTTGGCGTGATTATCTCGAAAGGTTTTTCAATGGCTATAGGCTGGCTGAGTGTTTTGCGAAGTGTTCCGTGGGCGGAGGTGGTGAGCAATGCGCCCAAGGTGGCCAGCGGGGCCAAAAAGCTCTGGAGCGCAGTGGGCGCTAAAACCCCGCCAGCGCCGCAGGCTCCCGAGCCAGCGCCGGTTGATTTTTCGTCTGAAGTGCAAACCCTGTTGGCCTTGCAGTCGCGCATTGCCGAGCTGGAAGCCGCTGGGACGGAGATGCACAACCAGATGGTGGCCTCGTCGGCGCTGGTCAAGGCGCTGGCCGAACAGAACACCCAGCTTATTTTGCGCACCGACACGCTGCGCAAGCGCTTGACCTGGGTCGCTGGCCTGCTGGGCGTGACCGCGCTGCTGGCGGCGGGCGGCTTGGTGCTGCGTTTCGTGAGCTGAGATTGCTTCAGGATTGTAGTTTTCAATCAGCACATCGGCGTCACGCGCCAGTTCTTGCACCTGCGCGATGCCTTGCGCGTTGGCAAT